>NZ_JAMYSN010000017.1:0-133089 GCF_040321955.1 Mesorhizobium sp. M0217
CCAACCTTGCCAAGGCAGTAAGCCAGTGTCAGGCGCAACAGGTCGCTCGCCGACCTGACGCCGCGCGGGCGCAGGAACGCCTTCGTCTCGCGGGCGCTCTGCGTGAGCAAATCTTCGCCGCCGAGAAGCTCAATCGTCTCGGCCCAGCCGTCATCAACAAGCGATTCGTGTGTCATCGCAGTGTAGAATCACACCCGATTCCGCAGGGCAATACCTATCTTAGCGCCTATGCCCTTGTGGGGAGGTCGGACCGCAGGTCCGGGTGGGGGGCCTCGCGCCGACCCCAACCCCGCTGCTTCGCAGCGACCCTCCCCACAAGGGGGAGGGTAAGTGCGTCTAGCCCGCAGCCCGTGCCGGCTCATCCTGCTGGAACGCTGCCAGTGCAGCCTTCAGCCCGTCAGGTCCCTCAGCAATCGTCTGCGCCATCGGCGAAAACCCGGCCCCGAGCATCTTGCGGCCCAGCATATGGTCGCCCGGCCTGTTGACGGATTCGATGCCGAGCAGCCGGCTTCCAGCATAGTGGTAGATCGAGAACTTGTTCTCAGCGAGGTCGCCCAGCACGACATGGCTGTCGCCGCCCGAGGTCAGCCCGACCATCTGCAGTTTCATGTCGCCGATGTCAGACCAGAACCACGGCACCGCCGCATAGGCGTCCGTATGGCCGGTGATCGTGCGTGCGGCAAGCCGCGCCTGGTCGGTGGCGTTCTGCACTGATTCCAGCCGCACGTCGCCGCCGGTCGACCAGTGGCGGTAGGAAGCGGCGTCGCCGATGGCCAGAATATCAGGCACTGAGGTGCGCATCTGTTGGTCGACGCGGATGCCACTGGCGACAGTCAGTCCGGCAGCCTGAGCAAGTTCGACATTCGGCACGGCGCCGATGCCGACGATGACCATGCGCGCGGGCAGCCTTTCGCCGGTGGAGGTGATGGCGGCGCAGACATGGCCGTTTTCGCCTTCCAACCTGGCAATGGTGGTGCCGGTGAGGATACGCACGCCGATCGCCTCCAGCCGTTGACGGACATGGCTCGCCACCACCGGCGCCACGGCGCGGCCAAGCAGCCGGTCGACAGCCTCGACCAGGGTGACGTTGCGGCCGGCGGCCCTCAGCGTAGCCGCGATCTCCAGCCCGATGAAGCCGCCGCCGAGGATGACCACGTCTTCGCTTTGGGCGCTGAGCTGGCGGATCAGCCGCGCATCGGCGATCGAGCGCAGCGACAGCACGCCCGAGAGGTCGGCGCCCGGCAGCGGCAGGAGCCGCGGCCGCGAACCGGTGGCCAGGATGAGCCGGTCGAACGGCAGCACGCCGCCGCCTGCTATGTCCAGCTTGCGGCCTGCCGTATCGATGCTGTCGATTCGGACGCCCGGCCTGAAGTCGATGGCGCTGCCGGTGTAAAAGGCCTCGCCGCGCAAGGGTTGCGGCTTGGCATCGGCGTCCTTGATGAAGGTCTTCGACAGCGGTGGCTTGTGATAGGGCAGATCGGTTTCGTCGCCGATCAGGACGACAGGCCCGTCATAGCCTTCCTCGCGCAGGCTGGCGGCCGCTTGCACGCCCGCATGACCCGCACCGAGAATGACGACCCCGTTCTTCATCGCAAACCGAATTCCTGTTTCAAATCTGGAGCATGATGCCGAAAGTGTGAAGCGGTTTTCGGACGACATCATGCTTTGATTGTGAGCCGTTCCGCCAGATGGCGATTGTCTGCCGCCGTCGCAAGAGCCCCGGTCCGGGTCGCACCCGGAACGGTCGCTTGTCAATCGCGCCGTCTCTCATCTTGGCTGCTGGCTATACGATTTAAAGTTGACAGTCCTAGTTTAGAATAATTCTAAACTGTTGTTTCAATTGAATTTTCTAGGGTTCACCAGTTGACTTCCGGCCTCGCCATCGTTTTATGGAGGCTCGCGCGTCAGCGCATCCCTTTGATGTTTGGGCCTTGAACCCGTTCGATTGGAGGCATTTGGTGTCTTTCTCCCGTGAGTCGCAGAGCGGCGCGGCATCTGTGGTGTCCTACGGCATGCCTATGTCCCGGCACCGTTTGGCACGCGCGCCTTTTACCGAATCCCCTTTGAACTGGAGACTGATGATGACAGCGCGATATGGCGGCAGACTGGCTGCGATCGGTGCCACGGCTATGTTGACGGCGGCGGTTTTCATCCTGCCGGCCAAGGCGGCGGAGATCGATGCCAAGGCGGTCATCAAGACCTATTCCGACATCGCGCTGGCCAAGTACGAGGATTCGCTGACCACGGCGCAGGCGCTCGACAAGGCTGTCGACGCGCTGCTTGCCAACCCGTCGGCGGACACGCTGAATGCCGCCCGCGATGCCTGGAAGGCGTCGCGCGTGCCCTACCAGCAGACCGAGGTCTACCGCTTCGGCAACAAGATCGTCGACGACTGGGAAGGCAAGGTGAACTCCTGGCCGCTCGACGAAGGCCTGATCGACTACGTCGCCAAGAGCTACGGCACCGAGTCCGACGCCAACGCGCTCTACACCGCCAATGTCATCGCCAACAAGGACATCGAGATCGACGGCAAGAAGGTCGACGCCTCGAAGCTTTCGCCGGAGTTCCTCGCCGGCACGCTGCAGGAGGCCGGCGGCATCGAGGCCAATGTCGCCACCGGTTATCACGCCATCGAATTCCTGCTCTGGGGCCAGGATTTGCACGGCACCGGCCCGGGCGCCGGCGAGCGTCCGTACACCGACTACGACCTCAAGAACTGCACCGGCGGCAATTGCGATCGCCGGGCCGAGTATCTGAAGTCGGCCAGCGATCTTCTGGTCTCCGACCTGCAGGAGATGGTCGGCAACTGGAAGGAAGACGGCGCCGCCCGCAAGAACCTCGTCGATGGCCAGCCGAACACCGCTATCTCGGTGATCTTCAACGGCATGGGCTCGCTGTCCTACGGCGAACTGGCCGGGGAGCGCATGAAACTCGGCCTGCTGCTGCACGATCCCGAAGAGGAGCACGACTGCTTCTCGGATAATACCTACAACTCGCATCTCTATGACGCCATCGGCATCCGCGCCGCCTATCTCGCCAGCTACACGCGCATCGACGGCACCGTCGTTTCAGGCCCGTCGGTGCACGATGTGGTCAAGGCGGCCGATCCGGCGATCGACAAGGAACTGTCCGACAAGCTCGATGTCTCGGTCGCCAAGATGGAGGCGATCAAGGCGCGGGAAGTGGCCGGCGAGGCCTACGACCAGCAGATCGCCGAGGGCAACACCGAAGGCAATGCTACCGTGCAGGCGGCAATCGACGCGCTGGTCGACCAGACCAAGTCGATCGAACGCGCCGTCGGCGCGCTGAACCTGAACAACATAGCCTTCGAGGGGTCCGACAGCCTCGACGCACCGGACAAGGTGTTCAAGTAGCACCCCAACCAACTACCAGCCAAACGGCGCGGAGGGGCGCCGTCAGCCAGAGCCAATCCATGCTGATCTGCCATTGCAACATCATCACCGAAAAGGAGATTGAGCAGACGATCGTCGATCTGCTGGATCAGGACCCCTGGCAACTGATCGTGCCGGCGAAGGTCTATCACACGATGCAAAAGCGCGGTCGCTGTTGCGGCTGCTTCCCAAATGTGGTCGAAACGATCATTCGGGTCACCGAAAATTACCACACCCGTTCGGAGGCGAGCGGCGTGGACATCGTTTCACACCTGGATCGCGTCAGAGGCCTGCGCGTCCAATATGGGAGCAGAATCCATGAAAGGCGAACCGCAGATCATCGAGCGGCTTAACGAGGCTCTGTTCCTGGAGCTTGGCGCCGTCAATCAATACTGGGTGCATTTCCGCCTGCTCGAAGATTGGGGATATGCCAAGCTGGCAAAGAAGGAACGCGCCGAATCGATCGAGGAGATGCACCATGCCGACCGGCTGGTGGCCCGTATCATCTTCCTCGAAGGGCATCCCAATTTGCAGTCCGTGGCGCCGTTGCGCATCGGCCAGAACGTCAAGGAAGTGCTCGAATCCGATCTCGCCGGCGAATATGACGCACGCACCGCCTACAAGCGTTCGCGCGAGATCTGCAACGAAGCCGGCGACTACGTGACGATGAAGCTGTTCGAGGAATTGCTGGCGGATGAGGAAGGTCACATCGACTTCCTCGAGACGCAGCTCGACCTCCTTGCCTCGATCGGCGAGGAAAAATACGGCCAGCTCAACGCCGCATCGGCGGACGAGGCGGAATAGGACCATGCAGGAATGCGGCGCCCCATAGATATTCTGCGCCGCTTGCGGCGGGCCGCCGGCCCGCTGCTCCTCAAAAACCCGCGATATCAGGCCTTTCGCGGGCTTTCGGTTGTAACCCTGGCGGCAATTTTGGCCCCGGCCCTGGCCGGATCGTCGGAACCGGTCGGCCTCGCCACGAGCCGCACCGACCTGACGCCGAAGGACCAGGCCCGCGTCCTTGCAGTTACCAGGCCAACCCAGGATTTCTCCAAGCCCGAATCCTTCGAAACGATGCAAGGCGGCGCCGGCACGTCGCGCAAGCAGGTCGACCGCGACGCCTTCTCGCAACCCTCTGAAAACATTACCTTCGAGGAACAGGGCAATTTCAAGCTCGGCAATGCGCTTTTCCGCAAGAACTGGGTGTCGTCGCCATCCTCGACCCAGGCCTCGGACGGTCTCGGACCCCTGTTCAACGAGCGCGCCTGCCAGAATTGCCATTTGAAGGATGGCCGCGGCCGCCCGCCGGCCGCCGACAGCCGCACCACGTCGATGTTCCTGCGGCTGGCGCGCGATGCGAGCACGGCCGAGGAAAAAGCCGAGATTGCCGTGCACAAGGTGCTGAACTTCCCCGATCCGGTCTACGGCGCGCAGTTGCAGGAACTGGCGGTGCCCGGCCTCAAGGGCGAAGGCCGCATGTATGTCGATTATCGCAAGGAAAAGGTCACGCTCGGCGACGGTAGCATCGTTTCGCTGCGCAAGCCGAGCTATTCGCTCGACGGGCTTGGCTACGGCCCGCTTGACCCGCGCACCACGCTGTCGCCACGTCTGACCCCGCCCATGATCGGCCTTGGCCTGATCGAACAGATCGCGCCGGCCGACATCCTTGCCCATGCCGATCCCGACGACCGCGACGGCATTTCCGGCAAGCCCAACATGGTGCGTGACCTCAGCAGCGGGCAACTGACGCTTGGCCGCTTCGGTTGGAAGGCGCAGACCGCATCGATCCGCCAGCAGGCGGCGGACGCCTTTGCCGGCGATATCGGCATTTCGACGCCGGAAGAGCCCAGCCACTGGGGCGATTGCACCGCAGCCGAAGAGGCCTGCTTAGCCATGCCCAATGGCGTGCAGAAGCGGCTCGGCCCGGTCGAGGCGCCACCACCGGTGATGGACCTCGTCACCTTCTATTCACAGAACCTTGCGGTGCCGGCGCGGCGCGATGTCGGCGCACCCGCCGTGCTCGCCGGCAAGAAGCTGTTCTACGAGATGGGCTGCATTGCCTGCCATACGCCGAAATTCGTCACCATGCGCGGGAACAAGGCGCAGGCGTTCCAACTGATCTGGCCCTATTCCGACTTTCTGCTGCACGACATGGGGCCTGGCCTTGCCGACGGCCAGGCGGTGGGCGATGCCACGGGCAGTGAATGGCGCACCCCGCCGCTATGGGGCATCGGCCTGACAAAGACCGTCAACGGCAACGCTTTCTTCCTGCATGACGGGCGTGCGCGCACGCTTACCGAAGCGATCCTGTGGCATGGCGGCGAGGGGCAGAAGGCGCGCGATCGCTTTGCCGCCGCCAATACGGCCGACCGCGATGCTCTCATCAAATTCCTGGAGTCATTCTGATGCTCAAGCGGGTTTTGCCTGTTCTCCTCCTCCCATTGGCTCTGTTCGGTGCGTCCCCGGCATCGGCCTCGGTGAAAGCCTCCGACGTGATCCAAAGAGCGATCGACGGCTTTGTCCGCCCCGCCTATGCCAGCCTGCATGGCCATGCCGGCACCTTGGCGAAGGCCATGGACGCGCTCTGCCAGGCGCCGTCGCAGGGCAACCTCGATGCCGCGCATGCCGGATTCTCGGCCACGGTCGCAGCTTGGTCGTCGGCTGAAATCATCGGCTTCGGGCCAATCAAGGAGAACAACCGGCTGGAGCGCATGCTCTACTGGCCGGACCGAAAGAGCATCGGCCTGAAGCAGGTGCAGGCGGCGCTGGCCGGCAAGGATCCGACCGCCACCGATCCGGCGCAGCTGGCGGGCAAGAGTGTCGCGATGCAGGGATTAGGGGCGCTTGAGTTCGTGCTTTACGGCGACGGCGCCGAGACGCTCGTCGGCAAGGACGAGCCCTATCGCTGCGCCTATGGCGCGGCAGTCGCCAAGAACATCGAGACCATGGCGGCCGATGTCGACGCGGCCTGGAAAAAACCGGACGGTTTTGCAGCCTCGTGGGCTAATCCCGGACCCGACAATGCGCTTTACCGCGACGGCACCGAAGCGGTGACCGAACTGGTCGGCGTCTTCATCAACGAGCTGGAAATGGTCCGCGACGTGCGCCTCAAAGGTTTTTTCGGCGCCAAGCCGGAGGCTGACAAGCCAAGGCAGGCGATCTACTGGCGGTCGCAAAACACCGGCCTGTCATTAGCCGGCAACCTCTCCGGCATTGATGCGCTGTTCCAGGCCTCGAAGCTCGGCGACGCGCTGCCCGAGGATAGCAGATGGATGGCGGAATCCATCCATATCCAGCTCATCAATGGCGTTGCCACTGCCAAATCCATCCAGGGTCCGATCGACAAGACGCTGGCCGATCCCGCGGAGCGCGGAAAACTCGAGCATTTCGCGCTGATCACCTCCAGCCTGTCGGGCCTGATCGGAACCAGGCTGACCGCCGAGTTCGGCCTGACCGCCGGCTTCTCCTCGCTCGACGGAGACTGATCATGAGGACGCCGCTGATCGACCGCCGCGATTTTCTCAGGGCTGCCGGCGCCGGCTTCGTCGCGTCAATGGCGCCGCGGGCCTGGGCGGACACGCTTGCCGCCGATGCCGTCTTTGCCACCGCCTTCGGCAAGCGCGACGGCAGCTTTGGCGCCGCTGTGTTGTCGGAAGCCGGAAAAGTATTGCATGCGATCGACCTGCCCGACCGTGGCCACGACGTCACCTTCGATCCGGCCTCAAAGCGCTCCGTGGTCTTCGCCCGGCAACCCGGCACCTTCGCCGTGGTCTTCGACCATGCCGGCCGCGAGCCGCCGCTGACCATCGCCAGCATCACCGGTCGGCATTTCTTCGGCCACGGTGTGTTTTCCGCAGACGGCGCGCTGCTCTACGCCACCGAGAATGACTTCGACAATGCCGCCGGCGTCGTCGGGATCTACGACGCACGGGCCAAGTTCAGCCGCATCGGCGAGTTTCCGACCTATGGCATGGGGCCGCACGAGCTCTTGCTGCTCGGAGACGGCCGGACGATCGCCATCGCCAATGGCGGCATCGAGACCCATCCCGACTATGGCCGCGCCGAACTCAACATCGCGACGATGAAGCCGTCCTATGTACTGGTCGATCGCACAACCGGCGATCTCATCGAAAAGCACGAACTGCCGCCGGCTCTGCACCAGCTGTCGATTCGCCACATGGATGCCGACCCCACAGGCACCGTCTGGTTCGGCTGCCAGTATCGCGGGCCAGGCACCGATCGCCCGCTGCTAATCGGCCGCGCCACGCGCGGCAAGGGGCTGCAGCTGCTCGACATGCCGCAGGACGTGCTATCCGGCTTCCGGAACTACATCGGCTCGGTCGCCACCAACCCGATTGCCGGCACGGTCGCGGTGTCTTCGCCGGAAGGCAATTCGCTGGCCGTGATCGACGCCGCCAGCGGCAAGATCGTCGCCACCAAGGCGCTGGTCGAGGTCTGCGGCCTGGCGCCCGACGGCCCGGGCTTCATGGCAACCACGGGTGCCGGCGAAATCATCGAAGGCAGCGGCGCGACGCGCTCCGAGCCCGACTATGTCTGGGACAACCACATGCTGCGCATCGCGCCGGCGGCGTAAGTCGTCCGGCCTGCACCGAGCGAAGCCGCTTAACAATTTACGCGCTGGCTCTTGCGGCGGCGCGCCGTGGCGGGCAGAGGGAGACTGTTTTTCGAACCGGTCGCCCATGAAACTGCTCGCCATCGACTGTGCCGCCAATCTCTGCGCCGCTTGCGTCTATGACGCATCGGGCAGCAGAGAGCTCGGCCGCTCGGTACTCGATCTCGGCAAAGGCCACGCCGAACACCTGATGGCCGTCATTGACGAAGCGTTGAAAGCGGACGGCACCGATTATGCCGGCCTTGGCGCCGTTGCGGTCTCCATCGGTCCGGGTTCCTTCACCGGCCTGCGGGTGGGCGTCTCGGCGGCGCGCGGCCTGGCGCTGGCGCTGAAGATCCCGGCGATCGGGGTAACGACACTGGAGGCGCTGGCGGCCGAGGCGAGGGCGGCATTTCCGGGCCGCCCGATCCTGGCCGCTCTCGATGCAGGCCGCGAGGAGATCCATGCCGCGTTTTACGATGCGGAAGCGATTTTGCGCTATGGTCCGGCTGTGACCACACTTGCCCAAGCCGCGGGAATGGCGGCGGACAATCGTCCGGTGCTTGCCGGCACGGCCGCCGTGCAGATCGCAGCCGCGGCCGGTCGCGATTTCGATATCGGCCCGACGGCTGCCACCGCCGACATTGCCGTCTACGCCCGGCTCGCCGCTGCAAAAGGTGAGGGCGACAAGCCGAAGCCACTCTATCTGCGCGGCGCCGATGCCAAGCCGCAGGCCGGGTTCATCCTGTCGAGGCAGGAAAAGTGATGCGCATCCCTTTCCTCCAGCCGCGCCGCAGGGACTATGCGCTCGAGCCGCTGACCATCGCCGACAGCCCGGCAGCGTCGGTGCTGCATCGCGAGGATTTCGTCCGGCCCTGGACCGATGGCGAATTCGCCGCGTTGCTCCAACAGGAAACCGTGTTCGGCTATGCCGCGCGCGAAATCGGCCAGGGCGCCAAGCCGCCGGTCGGCTTCGTGCTGGCCAGGCTTGCAGCCGGCGAGGGCGAAATTCTGACCGTGGCGGTGGCGCGCTCGCATCGCCGCCAGGGGCTCGGCTGGCAGTTGATGGACGCGGTACTGCGCGAATTGCATGCGCAGCGCGCCGAGGCGCTGTTCCTTGAGGTCGACGAGACCAATGTCGCTGCCATCGCCCTTTACCGGCGGCTCGGCTTCCGCCAGGTCGGCCACCGCGCCAATTATTACCGCTCGACCGAACATGGTCCTACCGGCGCGCTTGTCATGCGCCGCGATCTTCGCTAGCCAAAGTTTTGGGGCAGGGCCAAGCTGCATGATCGGAAAAATCAGGATTTTCCTGGCGCTGAGCCTCGTTGTCGTCGGTTCGCTGGTCCTTGTGCCTTTGCAGCTGCTGTCGATGAAGACCGGAATCTGGCGCGAGACGGTCATTCTGAAGGTCTGGCACAGCCTCATCGTCCGGACGCTCGGCCTGCGCATCCATGTCAAAGGCGCACTGTCCAGTCAGCGCCCGCTGCTGGTCGCCTCGAACCATATCTCCTGGACCGACATCATGGTGCTCGGCTCTTTTGCCGATGTCACCTTCATCGCCCGGGCGGACATGGAGGGATGGCCGCTGATCGGCTGGCTGTCGAAACTGCAGCGTACGGTCTTCATCGAACGCGAGCGCAAGCGGACAGCTGGCGACCAGGCCAGCGAGATCGCCAGCCGCATGGCCAAGGGCGACGCCATGGTGCTGTTTGCCGAGGGCTCTACCGGCGACGGCAACACCATCCTGCCGTTCAAGAGCACCTTGTTCGGCGCCGCCTCGATGGCGATTTCGGAAGGCGCGGCCGAGCAGGTCTTCATCCAGCCGCTGGCGATTGCCTACACGCGGGTGCACGGCGTGCCTCTCGGCCGCCGCCACCGGCCGCTCGCTGCCTGGATCGGCGATCAGGACCTGATGCCGCATCTCAAGGTGCTGATGGCCGAAGGCGCCATTGACGTCGAGGTGCATTTCGGCGAGCCCATCGCCTTTTCCAAGGGCTCGAACCGCAAGGAAACGTCGAGGCTGATGGAAAGCCAGGTGCGCGCCATGATGCAGGCCGCGCTCGCCGATCCCCGTCCGAGCCGCTAGCGCAGGCCGGGCGCCTACAGGCCGATGCCCGAGAATCGTCTGTTTTTTGTCACGAAAAGGCGTTAGAAGCCGCCGGATGGATTTGAACACGATAGAGCGGAACGAAACCGACAGCGCCTCGCAAAGCGCTGCTGCGGCGTCCGCCCCGGCCAAAAAGGTCTTCGTCAAGACCTATGGCTGCCAGATGAATGTCTATGACTCACAGCGCATGACCGATGCGCTGGCCGCCGACGGCTACACCGCGACCGATGTCATCGCCGACGCCGACCTGGTGCTGCTCAACACCTGCCATATCAGGGAGAAGGCGGCGGAAAAGGTCTATTCTGAGCTCGGCCGCATCCGCGACATGAAGGCTGAACGCGCAGCAGTTGGGCGCGAAATGCTGATCGGCGTCGCCGGTTGCGTCGCGCAGGCCGAAGGCGCGGAAATCATCCGCCGTTCGCCTGCTGTCGATCTGGTCATCGGCCCGCAGACCTATCACCGGCTGCCCGATGTGCTGGCCCGGGTGCGTGGCGGCGAGAAGATCGTCGAGACCGAATACGCCATCGAGGACAAGTTCGAGCATCTGCCGAAGCCGAAGCGTGCCGAAATGATCAAGCGCGGCGTCACCGCCTTCCTCACGGTACAGGAAGGCTGCGACAAATTCTGCACCTTCTGCGTCGTGCCCTATACCAGGGGCTCGGAAGTGTCGCGGCCGGTGGCGCAGATCGTCGCCGAAGCCGAGCGGCTGGCCGATGCCGGTGTGCGCGAGGTGACGCTGCTGGGGCAGAACGTCAATGCATGGCACGGCAAGGGTGAGGATGGCATGGAATGGGGGCTTGGTCGCCTGCTGTTCCGGCTGGCCGAAATTCCTGGCCTGGCGCGGCTGCGCTACACCACCAGCCATCCGCGCGACATGGACGACGAATTGATCGCTGCCCATCGCGATCTCCCGGCTTTGATGCCTTATCTGCACCTGCCGGTGCAATCCGGGTCAGACCGCATCCTCAAGGCGATGAACCGCAGGCACACGGCCAAGGACTATCTGGCGCTGCTCGAGCGCATCCGCGCTGCACGCGGCGACATCGCGCTGTCCGGTGACTTCATCGTCGGCTTCCCCGGTGAAACCGAGGCGGATTTCGAGGCCACGATGGGTCTGGTGCGCCAGGTGAACTACGCCTCGGCCTTCTCGTTCAAATATTCGCCGCGTCCCGGCACGCCGGGCGCCGATATGCCCGATCACGTGCCGGAAGCGGTCAAGGATGAACGTTTGCAACAGCTGCAGGCATTGTTGCTCAAGCAGCAGCAGGATTTCGGCCTGGGCCTGGTCGGCAGCACCATCGACACGCTGATCGAGAAGCCCGGCCGTCAGGCCGGCCAGAAGGTCGGCCGCTCGCCCTGGCTGCAGCCGGTTATTGTTGATGAAAAGGCCGGCGAAATCGGTGACATTATCCGGGTGCGAATCACGAAGACGGGCTACAATAGCCTGTTCGCCGAGTTGGCTTGATGGCCTCGGCAGATGAGGAGAGACGGTTGAGCGCTGCTGAAGTGAAGACTCTGCCCCAGAACCAGATATCCGGGGCCTCTGACATGGCGCACATCGTTCTGACTTTCGACAACAACAAGCTTGCCAGCGCCCTGTACGGTCAGTTCGACGAGAATTTGGCCCGGCTTGAGCAGAAGCTCGGCGTCGACATCCGCTCGCGCGGCAACCAGTTGACCATCAAGGGCTCGGCCTCGGCGGCCGAGCAGGCGCGCCGCGCGCTCGACAATCTCTACGGCATTCTCCAGAAGGGCACCGATATCGGCCAGTCCGACGTCGATGGCGCCGTGCGCATGGCGATTGCCGCCGACGACCAGCTGACGCTGCCGACGCTGGAACGCAAGGGCAAGGTCTCGGCCGCCCAGATCTCCACCCGCAAGAAGACGATCTATGCCCGTTCGCTCAATCAGGACGCCTATATGCGGGCGCTGGAGCGTTCGGAACTTGTCTTCGGCATTGGCCCGGCCGGCACCGGCAAGACCTATCTGGCGGTGGCGCATGCGGCGATGCTGCTCGAACGCGGCATGGTCGAGCGCATCATCCTGTCACGGCCGGCGGTCGAGGCCGGCGAGCGGCTGGGTTTTCTGCCCGGCGATATGAAGGAAAAGGTCGATCCGTACCTGCGGCCCCTCTATGACGCGCTCTACGACATGATGCCGGCCGACAAGGTCGAACGTGCTATCGCTGCCGAGGTCATCGAAATCGCGCCGCTGGCCTTCATGCGCGGCCGCACGCTGGCGCATGCCGCCGTCATCCTCGACGAGGCGCAGAACACCACGCCGATGCAGATGAAGATGTTTTTGACCCGCCTCGGCGAGAATTCGCGCATGATCGTCACCGGCGATCCGACGCAGATCGATCTGCCTCCAAGCACCAAGTCGGGCCTCGTCGAAGCCTTGCGTGTCCTTGACGGCGTGGCCGGCGCGGTAACCGTGCGCTTCAACGATGTCGACGTTGTGCGCCACCCGCTGGTGGCCGAAATCGTCAGGGCCTATGACCGCGACGCCAAGCTGGCGCGGGGCCTCGGCGCCGAGAGCTGATGTGACGATGCGGGCTCATGCCTGAAGACATAAGACCTGGCGGCGGGGATAGTTCGGTTCCCGTCGAGATCGATATGTCGGTCGGGGCCGGCGACTGGCCCGATGAGGCGGCGCTGACGCGTCTGGTCAATCGCGCCGTGTCGGCTGCCTTTGCCGAAACCGCTGCTGCCGGTCCTTCCGAACTCAGCATCGTCTTTTCCGACGATGCCCATATCCGTACCCTCAATGCCGGCTGGCGCGGCAAGGACAAGGCGACCAACGTCTTGTCTTTCCCTGCTTTTCCGTTCCCCAGGGGTGGCAAGCTGCCGCCCATGCTGGGTGACATCGTGCTGGCCGCCGAGACGGTGGCGCGCGAAGCAGCCCTGGAAGACAAGCCCTTCGAGAACCATATCACCCATCTCGTCATCCACGGCCTGCTGCATTTGCTGGGCTACGATCACGAGACCGATGCAGAGGCCGAGGAGATGGAAGCCATCGAGCGCTCAGCGCTCGCAAGGCTTGCCATTCCCGATCCCTACACGTAATGACAAAAGACCAATTGACCGGACGACGATGAACGACAAACCAGAAACTGCCGCCCGCCCCGAGGCTGGCAGTGCGACAAAGCCTTCCGATACGACGGAAGAGGGATCGAGTCCGAGTCCCAGTTCCGGCAGCCCCGCTTCTGGTAGTATTGCCAGCGAGCCATCGCCTGCCGGTCCGTCCCTGTTCGACCGCGTCTTGGGCCTTTTCAGGCAGCGGAACGGCACCAGCCTGCGCGAGGAAATCGCCGGCGCGCTTGCCGAAACGACCAGCGATGCCGGGTCTTTCTCGCCCGGCGAACGCGCCATGCTCAACAACATATTGCGCCTGCGCGAGGTACGCGTCGAGGACGTCATGGTGCCGCGCGCCGATATTGAGGCCGTCGAGATCACCACGACGTTGGGCGATCTGCTCGGTCTGTTCGAGCAGTCCGGCCATTCCCGCATGCCGGTCTATTCCGAGACGCTCGACGATCCGCGCGGCATGGTTCACATCCGCGACGTGCTGGCCCACATCACCAACGTCGCCCGGGTCAAGAAGGGCAGAACATCCAGGAAGACGCCGGCAACGACGCTTCTCGACCTCGCCCAGGTCGATCTCGGCCGCACCATCGGCGACCTCAATCTGATCCGCCCGGTGCTGTTCGTGCCGCCCTCGATGCTTGCCTCCGACCTGATGGGCCATATGCAGACGACGCGAACCCAGATGGCGCTGGTCATCGACGAATATGGCGGCACCGATGGTCTCGCCTCGCTGGAAGACATCGTCGAGATGGTCGTCGGCGATATCGAGGACGAGCATGACGAGGACGAGCCGCTGATCACCCAGACCGGCGAGGGCGTGTTCGTCGTCGACGGCAAGGCCGAGATCGACGAGGTCGCCAAGATGATCGGCGAGGACTTTACCGCCGGTGAGCATGGTGAATATGTCGACACGATCGGCGGCATGATTTTCAACACGCTCGGTCGCGTGCCGGCGCGTGGTGAGGTTGTGCAAGCCATCCCCGGCTTCGAATTCCACGTGCTCGACGCCGATCCGCGCCGCGTCAAGCGGGTGCGCATCGTCCAGAACCAGAAGGGCGAGCGTCGCCGCCGCGTGACCGCCCCCCGCACCGAGCAGGCCTAGGACAGAACGTTGCCCGGCCGATGACGATCGACGATCCCTTCAAGCACTCAACCTTTGGCTCGGGTGTCTTCTACAAGGACCCGCGAGCCGCATTGAAATGGCTCGAAACGGCCTTCGGCTTCGAGCCGAGCATGGTGGTCAGCGATGCCGACGGACGGCTGGTCCATGCCGAAATGCGCTTTGGCGACGGCTACATCATCGTCGATTCCGAATGGGCCGATCATATTGCCAGTCCGGTAAGCGTCGGCGGCAAGAACACTCAGTCGGTCTGTGTGCGTCTGAAAGACGGCCTGGACGTGCATTGTGGGCGGGCAATGGCGGCTGGAGCCCAAATCGTCGAGGAGCCTGCCGACCATTTCTACGGCGAACGGCAGTATCGGGCACGCGACCCCGAAGGCCATGTCTGGACCTTCTCCCAGACCTTGCGCACCGTGCCGCGCGAGGAGGCCGAGCACCTGAGCGGGCTACCCATCGAGGGATGGCACCGATAGCGCAGCGATCGGCCGGTTCGCGTTTCAATAAATCTGATAAATCTTGGCTCTTGATTCGCGCGACCTGGGAAGTCTGTATGGAGCGCCTTGCCGGCCGGATAATTCTGCTTTGGGGCTGGCGGCGCGCGCTGGTGGCGTTTCTTGCCGGGGCGCTGGCGGTGCTCGCCCAGGCGCCTTACGATTTCTTCGCCGTCTGTTTCGTCTCGTTTCCACTGCTGGTCTGGCTCCTCGACGGCGCCACCGGCGAGGCTTCCGACGGCTGGCTCAGGCGCCTGCGGCCGGCTTTTGCCATCGGCTGGTGGTTCGGCTTCGGCTATTTCCTCGCCGGCCTATGGTGGATCGGCGAGGCGCTTCTGGTCGAGGCCGACAGTTTCGCCTGGGCCTTACCCTTCGCGGTCGTAGGCATTCCTTTGGCGCTGGCATTTTTCTACGGCTTCGCCACCGTCGTCGCGCGGCTGTTATGGACCAACGATATTGGCCGCGTTGCCGCCCTTGCCTTTGCTTTTGGCCTGACGGAATGGCTGCGCGGCTTCCTGTTCACCGGCTTTCCCTGGAATGCCGTCGGTTACGCGGCGATGCCCGTGCCGCTGTTGATGCAAAGCGTGTCGGTGACCGGCATGGTCGGCATGAACGCGCTGGCGGTCTTTGTCTTCGCCATGCCGGCCTTGCTTGCAGCACGCCGGCATGTCCGTCTCGGTGTGGTCCTGCTTGCCATTCTCGTCGCCGCTCATGCCGGCTTCGGCTATGTCAGGCTCGCGACCCCCGACAAGCCGGCAACCCGCACTCTCGATGTCCGCATCGTGCAACCGGATGTCGACCTCAGCGAAAAATGGGACGCCTCGGTGCGCGACCGCATCTTCGCCACCATGATGGGCCTGTCGGTCGCAGCGCCCGATCCCGGTCATGACAAACCGCAGTTGATCCTGTGGCCGGAGACCTCGGTACCCTTCCTGTTCACCGAGCGTCCGGACGCGCTGACCGCGCTCGGCGACATGCTGCAGCCTGGTCAGATGCTGATTGCCGGCGTAGTGCGCGAGGAGCGCGGATCGGGGGCGGATTCCGACAGCCGCTACTACAATTCGGTGGTGGCGATCGACGACAAGGGCGAAATCGCTGATGCCGTCGACAAGGTCCATCTGGTGCCGTTCGGCGAGTATCTGCCGTTTTCCGGTCTGCTCAGCCGCTTCGGCATCGGACAACTCGTCGCCGGGCCGATGAACTTCGCCGCCGGCAACGAGCGCCATCCGATCGCTCTGCCCGGCGGCATCAGCGCCTTGCCGTTTATTTGCTACGAGGTGATCTTTCCTGATCTGGTGGCTGTTGACGCCACGTCATCCCAGCTTATTGTAAACGTCACCAACGACGCATGGTTCGGCGACACGCCCGGGCCGTACCAGCATTTCAGGCAGGCTCAGATTCGCGCGGTGGAAAACGGATTGCCGTTGTTGCGCGCCGCCAACAACGGCATTTCCGCCGTTGTCGATACGCGGGGACGCATCGTCGACGCATTGGCGGTCGATGCACGTGGCGCCATCGACGTGCGGGTGCCGATCTCCGGCCAAGCCTTCATCTCCGCCGCGGGGCGGCGCATTAACGGAATGCTGATCATGTTGGTGTTTGCCGCAATCGCCCTCAGCTTGAACGTAAGGCAACGGCTACGGGTGAATTGACAGTCGACACATTAGAAACTCATACTGTTACCGCCTAATTTTCTCGAAGTCGGTTGGTGTTTCTGTTGGGGCAGTTGGCTCCGGCTTCGTTTGGGCGAGAAAAATAGAAAAGGCCGGAAAAATTCGGCGAGGAAAAAATGACAGAAGAAAACAAGAAGAAACCGAATCCGATCGACATCCATGTCGGAAGTCGCGTCCGCCTTCGGCGCAATATGCTTGGAATGAGCCAGGAAAAGCTTGGTGAAAATCTCGGTATTACGTTTCAGCAGATCCAAAAATATGAAAAAGGAACGAACCGCGTCGGCGCCAGCCGTCTGCAGGCAATAGCCTCGATACTCAGCGTGCCTGTCGCCTTCTTTTTCGAGGATGCGCCAGGGCAGGAGCCGGTGGGTAATAGAGGATTTGCCGAGGACACTTCGATGGCTTTCGCCGTCGAATTCTGCGGCAGTCCGGAAGGGCTTCAGCTCAACCGCGCGTTCGTCAAGATCGCGGATGTAAAGGTGCGCCGCCGGATTATCGACCTTGTGAAGTCCCTTTCTGCCGAAGATGCCGAGTGATTCGGTGGGTCGATTGACCCATTGGCCCCAGTAATCCCCTGGGCCCGAGTAGCCCAGAGGCTCGACTGCCGGCGGCGCCAAGCCGCCGGTGGTACAAGATATATTGCTGCGACACTCATCCCAGAACCGCGGCACCGCTTGACGAGCGGCGCCCGGCACCGTTAACACGTGGCGCGCCAAAATCGGCAGCCCTGCCGATCGTTTTTTCAAGAGGGGACACCCGTGACGCGGCAGAACTACTTCTTCACCTCGGAATCCGTGGCCGAGGGTCATCCGGATAAAGTCTGTGACCGCATCTCGGACGAGATCGTCGATCTGGTCTATCGCGAGGCCAAGAAGACCGGCATGGACCCGTGGAAAGTCCGCGTCGCCTGCGAGACGCTCGCCACCACCAACCGCGTCGTCATCGCCGGCGAAGTAAGGGTTCCCGATACTCTGCTGAAGCGGGACAAAGCCGGCAACATCCTCAAGGACGCCGCCGGGCATTCGGTCGTCAACCCGGCCAAGTTCAAGTCGGTCGCCCGCAAGGCGATCCGCGAAATCGGCTACGAGCAGGCCGGCTTCCACTGGAAGACGGCAAAGATCGAGGTTCTGCTGCACGGCCAGTCGCCCGACATCGGCCAGGGCGTCGACAGCGCCGCCGACCGCCAGGGCGAAGAGGGTGCCGGCGACCAGGGCATCATGTTCGGCTATGCCTGCCGCGAGACCCCGGATCTGATGCCGGCGCCGATCTATTACAGCCACAAGATTCTCGAACTGCTCGCCGCTGCCCGTCACGAAAACAACGGCGAAGCCGGCAAGCTCGGACCCGACGCCAAGAGCCAGGTCACCGTTCGCTATGTCGATGGCAAAGCCGCCGAAGCGACGCAGATCGTGCTGTCGACGCAGCATCTCGACGCGACCTGGGATTCCAAGAAGGTCCGCAAGGTCGTTGAGCCTTACATCCGTGAGGCGCTCGGCGACCTCAAGATCGCCGACGATTGCATGTGGTACATCAACCCGACGGGCAAGTTCGTCATCGGTGGACCGGACGGCGACGCCGGCCTGACCGGCCGCAAGATCATCGTCGACACCTACGGTGGTGCTGCCCCGCACGGCGGCGGCGCCTTCTCCGGCAAGGACACCACCAAGGTCGACCGCTCTGCCGCCTATGCGGCGCGCTATCTCGCCAAAAATGTAGTGGCGGCCAAGCTCGCCGACCGCTGCACCATCCAGCTGTCCTACGCCATCGGCGTTGCCCAGCCGCTGTCGGTCTATGTCGACCTGCACGGCACCGGCAAGGTCGACGAGGCCAAGCTCGAGGAAGCGCTGCGCACGGTGATGGATTTGTCGCCATCCGGCATCCGCAGGCATCTCGACCTCAACAAGCCGATCTACGCAAAGACCTCGTCCTACGGCCATTTCGGCCGCAAGGCCGGCCGAGACGGGTCCTTCTCCTGGGAAAAGACCGATCTGGCCAAGGCGCTCAAGGACGCGATCGCTGCTTAGGCATGATTCCAAAAAGTGGGTACCGGTTTTTTGGAAAAGATCATGCTCCAACAAAGGATTAGATTGAGATGAGATTTCAGCCAAATCTCATCTCAATCCCAAATCTCATCTCAATCTAAGCGCGGCGCGCGACCAGGCCATGGATCCACAGGACAGGCGGAGCCGGGCGACCGAAGGGTTCTTCGGCCGCCGGCACGGCAAGACCATTCGCCCGCAGCAGGCGGCGGCGCTGGAAAGCGGTCTTGGGGCCTATGGCCTCGACCTCTCCGTCCAGGCACCGGCAGAATTGCGCGCGCTATTCTCAGCGGATGTTTCAACGGTTCGGCTGGAAATCGGCTTCGGCGGCGGTGAGCATCTGCTGCACCGTGCCACGGAGGCACCGGCGACCGGCTTCATCGGTGTCGAGCCGTTCGTCAACGGCATGGCCAAGCTGATGATGGCGGTGCGGGAAAAGCCGCTTGCCAATCTTCGCGTTTATGACGACGACGCCACGCGCCTGCTCGATTGGTTGCCGCAGGCGTCGCTCGACGGCATCGATCTGCTCTACCCCGATCCCTGGCCGAAGAAAAAGCACTGGAAGCGGCGTTTTGTCAGCCCGCTCAACCTCGATCGGTTCGCGCGCGTGCTGAAGCCGGGCGGAAAATTCCGCTTCGCATCCGACATCGACACCTATGTGAACTGGACCTTGTTGCACTGTCGGGCGCATGGCGGGCTCCTCTGGCAGGTGCAAGATGGGGCCGACTGGCATCGGCCCTATGAAGGCTGGCCGGGCACACGCTACGAGGCAAAAGCCATTCGCGAGGGCCGACGGCCGGCCTATCTCACCTTCATCAGAAAATAGTTCGATGCGGGAAAGTGTCCCGCATCGACAGCCGGTCTGGCTTCAGAAACGGCCGATCTTGCCGAAAGCGGTCGGGTCCATGCCGAGCCGGCGCAGATCGTTGGCGCGCGGCTTGCGGCCGGCTTCGACGGCCCGCGAGGCGGCAACGGCGCTGCCGAACAGGGCAAAGGCGTCGCCTATGGCGGAAAACACGGTACGGTTGCTCACTGTCTTGACCTTTCGCGCGCCACCGCGCGCTCATCTTTGATTTGTGCAGTGCAACATAGATAGGGATGTGAAATCCGGGATCACAGGGCCGTTACCGCATAGCCGGCATGCGCCGCGCGCAATCCTGCCAGCCGTCCCCGGCTGCACTCTGCCCGGCCCGTCAACAGACTTGAAACACCGGCCGGGATCGTCTATATCAGCCTCAAATTCTTGGTCGGTATGACGAAGAGTGGGTCCACCCGGTCCCGCTCTTTTTTATTACCTGCCGGTCAGCCATCAGCAAAGAGATGGTTCGGGACGACGATCATCCTGATCCAGAGAACGACAGGAACCGCATGACTGCAACGGCAAGCGAAGCCGACGACCGCATCATCCGCGAAAGCGGTATCGATGCGCGCATCGCGCTGATCGTTCAGCCGGTGTTGCGAGGCATTGGCTTCCGCCTCGTGCGGGTGCATCTGTCGGGCCAGAACGGCCTGACGCTGCAGATCATGGCCGAACGCGAGGACGGCACCATGACCGTCGAGGATTGCGAAGAGGTCAGCCGCGCTGTGTCGCCGGCGCTCGACGTCGATGACCCGATCGAGAAGGCCTATCATCTCGAAGTGTCGTCGCCGGGCATCGACCGGCCGCTGGTACGCAAGTCGGATTTCGTCACCTGGACCGGCCATCTGGTGAAGATGGAAACCTCGGTGCCGGTCGCCGACCGCAAGCGCTTCAAGGGCAAGATCGCCGAAGCCGGCGAAGACGACATGCTGCTCGAGCGCGACAAGGCCGCCTACGGCGAAGAGCCGACGGTTCGCATTCCTTATGACGCGATCGCCGATGTGCGGCTGATCCTCACCGACGACCTTATTCGCGATGCCCTTTCGAAGGACAACCGGGAACGCAAGGAAGCCAAGAAACGCCGCGGCGAAGCTGATGATGCACCCGAAGGTGCTGAAGGCGGCGCGGAAGACGAAATCGAACAGGAACTATGATGAGCGGCCGGGCCTAAAAGCTCGGCAACAAGCTCGGGAGAAATAAGATGGTTGTAAGCGCCAACAGACTTGAACTGCTGCAGATCGCCGACGCGGTGGCGCGTGAAAAGTCGATCGACAAGTCGATCGTCATTGCCGCCATGGCTGATGCGATCCAGAAGGCCGCGCGCTCGCGCTACGGCCAGGAAACCAACATCCGCGCCGACATCAACGCCAACACCGGCGAGATGAAGCTGCAGCGGCTGATGGAAGTGGTCGAGAAGGTCGACGACTACGCCACCCAGATCGCCATTTCCTCGGCCCGCGAGCGCAATCCGGACGCCCAGCTTGGCGACTTCATCGCCGAACAGCTGCCGCCAATGGATTTCGGCCGCATCGCCGCCCAGTCAGCCAAGCAGGTCATCGTGCAGAAAGTGCGCGAGGCCGAGCGCGACCGCCAGTATGACGAATACAAGGACCGCATCGGCGAGATCGTCAACGGCACCGTCAAGCGCGTCGAATATGGCAACGTCATCGTCGATCTCGGCCGTGGCGAGGCGATTATCCGCCGCGACGAGCTGATCCCGCGTGAAAACTACAAGTACGGCGACCGCGTCCGCGCCTATGTCTACGACGTGCGCCGCGAACAGCGCGGCCCGCAGATATTCCTGTCGCGCACCCATCCGCAGTTCATGGCCAAGCTCTTCACCATGGAAGTGCCGGAAATCTATGACGGCATCATCGAGATCAAGTCGGTCGCCCGCGACCCAGGCTCGCGCGCTAAGATCGCCGTCATTTCGCGTGACTCGTCGATCGATCCGGTCGGCGCCTGCGTCGGTATGCGCGGCAGCCGCGTCCAGGCCGTGGTCGGCGAATTGCAGGGCGAAAAGATCGACATCATTCCGTGGTCGCCTTCGGCCGCCTCCTTCATCGTCAACGCGCTGCAGCCGGCGGAAGTCGCCAAGGTGGTGCTCGACGAGGATGCCGAGCGCATCGAAGTGGTGGTTCCCGACGACCAGCTGTCGCTGGCCATCGGCCGTCGCGGCCAGAACGTGCGTCTTGCCTCGCAGCTCACCGGCTGGGACATCGACATCCTGACCGAGGCCGAGGAGTCTGAGCGCCGCCAGAAGGAATTCGTCGAACGCTCGTCGCTGTTCATGGAAGCCCTTGATGTCGACGAGATGGTCGGCCAGGTGTTGGCCTCCGAAGGCTTCACCAGCGTCGAGGAAGTTGCCTACGTCGATTCGGGCGAGATCGCCTCGATCGACGGTTTCGACGAAGACACCGCTTCGGAGATCCAGACCCGCGCCCGCGAATATCTGGAGAAGATCGAAGCCGAGCATGACGACAAGCGCAAGGCGCTGGGCGTCACCGACGAACTGCGCGAGATCCCTGGGGTCACCACCGCCATGATGGTGACGCTCGGCGAGGATGGCGTGAAGACGATCGAGGATTTCGCCGGCTATGCCGCCGACGACCTGACCGGCTGGAAGGAACGCAAGGACGGCGAGACCAAGGTATTCCCGGGTGTGCTCGCCAATCACGGCGTGTCGCGCGCCGACGCCGAGCAGATGGTTCTGGCAGCCCGCCTCAAGGCCGGCTGGATCACCGAAGACGAGCTTGCAGCCGAACAGGTCCCGGCTGACGAAGCCGTTGGTGCGTGAGGTGAAACCGCATCGCACACAACCCGCCCCAGGACGAGATGAACGATCGCACCTGCATCGTCACGCGCAAGCAAGCCGAGCCGGATGAGCTGATCCGTTTCGTCGTCGGCCCGGATTCGGCCGTCGTTCCTGACCTGAAGAGAAATCTGCCCGGCCGTGGTTGTTGGGTGAGCGCCGACCGCCTACATATCGACAAGGCGGCGGCGAAGAACCTGTTTGCCCGCGCCTTCAAGGCGCAGGTCGTCGTGCCGCCCGATCTCGGCGGCATGGTCGACGGACTGCTTGCACGATCCGCTTTGGGTATGCTTGGCCTTGCCCGCAAGGCTGGCTCGATCGCACTCGGCGCAACCAAGGTCGAGAGCGCGGTGCGCTCGGGGTTGGCGCTTTTCGTGCTCCACGCGAGCGAGGCATCCGACGATGGCGTGCGCAAGATCAGTCAGGCGCGGCGGGCAACTGTCCACCTCGGCGGGCCTGCAGTCCTTGCCTACAAACTTTTCTCCGAGGCCGAGTTGAGCTTGGCATTGGGGGGTACAAATGTGATACATGCTGCCGTTCTCGCGGGAGACGCGGGCAAGGCGGTTGAGAGGCGCATGGTTGCGCTCGACCGATATCGGGGCGGAACCCCCGACGATCTGGCAATGCTTGCGGCCGTTGCTGACGAAGATGATGCTGCAGAGGATATGGAATGAGCGATACGAAATCGGGCGACGATAAGACGTTGAGTGTTACACCGAAGAAGACCTTGACGCTGAAGCGCCCCGGTACCGAGCAGAGCGTCGTGCGACAGAATTTCTCGCATGGCCGCACCAAGCAGGTCCAGGTCGAGATCAAGAAGCGCAAATTCTCCATGCCCGGCGACAAGCCGGAGCCGGTGGCTGCACCCGTATTTACGCCCAAGCCCGCGGTAGTGGCAGCCCCCGTCGTGCAGGAAGCGCCCAAGGCGCCGCCTCCGCCCCCGGCCGAACGCGGCGGCATGGTGCTGAACGAACTGTCGCGCAATGAAATGGAAGCGCGCCGCAGGGCGCTCGAAGGCTCCAAGGTTCGCGACGTCGAGGACCGCCAACGCGCCATCGAAGAGGCCAAGCGCCGCAACGAGGATGAGGAACGCCGCAAGCGCGAGCGCGAGGAATCCGCGCGCCGTCAGGCCGAGGAAGAAGCCCGCCTGCAGACCGAGGCCGAGTCCCGCCGCCGCGCCGAGGAAGAAGCGCGCCGCCGCGCGCCGCAGGCTGCCGAGCTTGTGGCATCGGACGACGAGGAAGAGGTCAAGCCGAAGCGCACCGCCGCCGGCGCCCCGGTACGCCGTCCGGTTACGCCCGAAGTGGCGCGCCCGGCCAAGCCGACCAAGGCCGAGGAAGACCGTCGTCGCGGCAAGCTGACCCTCAACACGGCGCTTTCCGACGAGGACGCGCGCGCCCGCTCGCTGTCGTCGATGCGTCGCCGCCAGGAAAAATTCAAGCGCGCGATGCATAATGAGCCGCGCGAGAAGGTTATGCGCGAAGTGATCCTGCCTGAAACCATCACCATCCAGGAACTGGCGCAGCGCATGTCCGAGCGCGCTGTCGATGTGGTCAAGTACTTCATGAAGCAGGGCCAGATCCTGAAGCCGGGCGACATCATCGACGCCGACACGGCCGAGCTGGTCGCCACCGAATTCGGCCACACGGTCCGCCGCGTCGCCGAGTCCGACATCGAGGAAGGCCTGTTCAACATTGCCGACAATCCCGAGGACCTGGTGTCGCGGCCGCCTGTCGTGACCATCATGGGCCATGTCGACCACGGCAAGACCTCGCTGCTCGACGCCATCCGCAATGCCAATGTCGTCTCCGGCGAAGCCGGCGGCATCACCCAGCATATCGGCGCCTACCAGGTCGAGAAGAACGGTCAGAAGATCACCTTCATCGACACGCCCGGTCACGCCGCCTTCACGGCGATGCGCGCCCGCGGCGCTCAGGCGACCGACATCGCCATCCTGGTGGTGGCGGCCGACGACAGCGTCATGCCGCAGACCATCGAATCGATCAGCCATGCCAAGGCGGCCGGCGTTCCGATCATCGTGGCGATCAACAAGATCGACAAGCATGATGCCGATCCGCAGAAGGTGCGGTCGGAACTGCTGCGCCATGAGGTGTTCGTCGAATCGATGGGCGGTGAAGTGCTGGACGTCGAAGTGTCGGCGACCAAGGGCACCAACCTCGACAAGCTGCTCGAGGCGATCCTGCTGCAGGCCGAAATCCTCGACCTCAAGGCCAATCCGGACCGTACCGCCGAGGGCGTGGTCATCGAAGCCCAGCTCGACAAGGGCCGTGGCCCCGTCGCCACCGTACTGGTGCAGACCGGCACTTTGATGCCGGGCGACATCCTCGTCGCCGGCAACGAATGGGGCCGGGTGCGCGCGCTGGTCAACGACCGTGGCGAGCAGATCAAGGAGGCGCCGCCGGCAATGCCGGTCGAGGTGCTCGGCCTGCAAGGCACGCCGCAAGCCGGCGACCGCTTCGCTGTCGTCAACAACGAGGCCCGCGCCCGCGAGATCACCGAATATCGCCAGCGTCTGGCGCGCGAGAAGGCAGTGGCTCGCCATGCCGGCCAGCGCGGCTCGCTTGAACAGATGATGTCGCAGTTGCAGACGAGCGGGTTGAAGGAATTCCCGCTGGTCATCAAGGGCGACGTGCAGGGTTCGATCGAGGCGATCAACGCCGCTCTCGACAAGCTTGGCACCGACGAGGTGCGTGCGCGCATCGTTCATGCCGGCGCCGGCGCCATCACCGAAAGCGACGTGTCGCTGGCGGAGACCTCGGGGGCCGCGATCATCGGCTTCAACGTCCGTGCCAACGTGCAGGCACGTGCGGCCGCGGCGGCCGCGGGCATCGAAATCCGCTACTACTCGATCATCTACAACCTTGTCGATGATGTGAAGGCAGCACTTTCCGGCTTGCTGTCGCCGGAACGCCGCGAGACCTTCATCGGCAATGCCGAGATCCTCGAGATCTTCGACATCACCAAGGTCGGCAAGATCGCCGGCTGCCGTGTCACCGAAGGCAAGGTCGAGCGTGGAGCGGGCGTGCGCCTGATCCGCGACAACGTCGTCATCCATGAAGGCACGCTGAAGACCCTCAAGCGCTTCAAGGACGAAGTCGCGGAAGTTCCGGGCGGCCAGGAGTGCGGCATGGCCTTCCAGAACTACGAGGACATGCGCGTTGGCGACATCATCGAGTGCTTCCGCGTCGAGATGGTGACCCGGACGCTCTGAGTTCGTATACTGTCGATACGACCGGGCGGTGGTCGAAAGACCGCCGCCCTAACTTTAATGCCTGTCGCCCAAAAGTGCGGGATAAACGACATGCATAGAAACAAGTATGAGACATGCGGCACGGTCCCATCCCGCGCCTCACGCTTTCCGGATTGAGAAAAATGCCCCGTCCAACCGCCTCCAGCCCATCCCAGCGCATGCTTCGCGTCGCCGAACAGGTGCGCCATGCGCTGTCGGAAACCTTGCAGCGCGGCGAGATTATCGACCCGCTGATCGAGAACACCGTGGTTTCGGTCTCGGAAGTGCGCATGTCGACTGATCTGAGGGTCGCAACGGCCTTCGTTTCGCCGCTCGGCGCCAAGGACACGGGTGCGGTCATCGACGCGCTCAACAAGCATGCGAAGTTCGTCCGTGGCCGCGTCTCCGGCGCGCTCCGCCAGATGAAGTTCATGCCGGAGTTCCGCTTCAAGCTCGATACGTCCTTCGACAATTTCGCCAGGATCAACGATTTGCTGAAATCGCCCGAAGTCGCGCGAGACTTGGGTGCCGATGGCGAAGACAACGACAAGGACGAGAAATAGTGGGGCGCCGCGGCAAGAAGAAGGGCCGGCCGATCTCCGGCTGGGTGGTGCTGGACAAGCCGGTTGGCATGGGTTCGACCGAAGCCGTCTCCAAGATCAAATGGCTTTTCCAGGCCGAAAAGGCCGGCCATGCCGGCACGCTCGACCCGCTGGCCTCTGGCATGCTGCCGATCGCGCTCGGCGAGGCAACCAAGACCGTGCCTTATGTACAGGACGGCGCCAAGATCTACCGGTTCACCGTCGCCTGGGGCGAGGAGCGTTCGACCGACGATCTCGAAGGCCCGGTGACGCAAAGTTCCGACCGCCGTCCGGCGGAAAACGACGTCAGGGCGCTGCTGCCGAACTACACCGGCGTCATCATGCAGACACCGCCGCAATTCTCGGCCATCAAGATATCAGGCGAACGCGCCTACGATCTCGCCCGTGGGGGCGAGGCGGTCGACATCCCCGCGCGCGAGATCGAGATCGGCCGTCTGGACATCGTCGAGCACGCTGCCGACCACACTTTGTTCGAGGTCGAATGCGGCAAGGGCACCTATGTGCGCTCGCTGGCCCGCGACATGGGCCGCGACCTCGGCTGCTTCGGTCATATCGCCGAATTGCGCCGGGTCGAGGTCGAGCCGTTCACCCAGGAGGATTTCGTCACCCTCGCCGAACTGGAAGTCGCCCGTTTCGGCGAACAGCGCGAAGCTGACGGAGAGGGCGACGCCGATGTTGCCGATGCGCCGATCGACTTTGGCGCCATCGATGCGCTGCTTGTCGACACGGCCGCCGCGCTCGACTGCCTGCCCCAGATCGCCATCAGCGACGAAGCGGCGACCAAGATCCGCCTTGGCAATCCCGTCATCATCCGCGGCCGCGACGCGCCCGTGGAAGCCGAGGAAGCCTGCGCCACCGCGCGCGGCAAGCTTGTCGCCATCGGCGCCATCGAGCAAGGCATGTTCAAGCCGAAGCGGGTCTTTGCCGGCTGACCACTCTCGTCTAGTCTTACGTCGACGTCACATCCGAGGGGCACATGGCAAAGGCTGAGGCGGTGAAGAAGCGGGCGCCGGTGACAACGCGCCGGCCGCCGGTTGGCGCCTCGCCTGGCACGCTGATCGCCGATCCGGCGGCGCGACGGTCCGAGCTGCGGCTGACGCTGATTTCGCCTGAAAAATTCAAGACCATCAACGATGCCAGCATCGACGATCTCAACACCCATTGCGACAACTGGCCGGTCGTCTGGTTGGACTGCACCGGTCTCGCCAACATCCAGCTGATCGAGGAGATCGGCCGGATCTTCAACCTGCATCCACTGGCTCTGGAAGATGTCGTCAACACCGGCCAGCGGCCGAAGGTCGACTTCTTCGAGGACCACGCCTTCGTCGTCATGCGCATGATCGACGACGTCAAGGTGCATCGCTATGAGCAGATCGCGGTGTTCTTCGGCAAGAAATTCGTCGTCACCTTCCAGGAGCGCGAAGGCGATCCGTTCGACCCCGTACGCAAGCGCATCGCGGCAGCGTTGCCCAACCGCTTGCGGATGCGCGGCGCCGACTATCTGGCCTATGCGCTCATCGACTCCATCGTCGACAGCTATTTCCCGCCGATTGAGGGCGCTAGCGAGGAGGTCGATGGCATCGAGGACGAGATGCTCAACACGCCTCACAAGCATCAGATGCGCCAGCTGCACGAATTGCGGCGCGACGCCAATGTGCTCAAGGGCGTGCTGTGGCCGATGCGCGACGCGCTGGCGACGCTGATCCGCAACGACGTGCCCTATGTGAAGCCGGAGACGAAAATCTTCTTCAACGACACGCTCGACCACGCATTGCGGCTGATCGAGCTGGTCGAGAACCAGCGTGATATGCTGACCGGCTTGATCGAAATGCATTTGTCGCTGAGCCAGGCACGCACCAACGATGTGATCTCTTATCTCACCATCGTCTCGGTGATTTTCATGCCGCTAACCTTCCTGGTCGGTATCTGGGGGATGAATTTCGATCCCGAGAGCTCGCCGTGGAACATGCCGGAACTGAAAGCCTACTATGGCTACCCGGCTTCGCTGCTGTTCATGCTGGCCGTTGCTGTCGGGCTGATCGTCTTCTTCAAAAGCAAGAAGTGGCTGTAAGGTTTCGGTGTCAGGGGAATCCTGGATTCCCGAGCAAAGGGCTGCGACAAGCCGGCTTTATGAATGGGCTGGTGTTTTCCGGGGAATTGCCCTATATGCGCCGCAGCATCGCGCCATGTCGCTTTGCTTGCACCGGCCCCTGCTGGACGACATCCCGGCTGAGGGCGACCCGTTTCCTCAAACAGATAAGGAAAAACACGATGTCGATTACTGCCGAGCGCAAACAGGAATTGATGGGTGAATTCGCAACCGCCAAGGGCGATACCGGGTCTCCGGAAGTCCAGGTGGCCATCCTTTCCGAGCGCATCAAGAACCTGACCGACCACTTCAAGGACCACAAGAAGGATAACCATTCCCGCCGTGGTCTGCTCGCTCTCGTCTCCCAGCGCCGCAGCCTGCTTGATTATCTCAAGCGCAAGGATGACGCGCGCTATCAGACGTTGATCGAGAAGCTCGGTCTGCGCCGTTGACGAATTGACCGGCGGGCTTTCGAAGGAGAGCCCGCCGGTCGCGCATTCTGCCAGTCGCATCGATTGGCTAGACCCGGTTTCGAGCGCGCAGAGGCCACTCGAAACCGCCCATGGACGGTCATGGGGCAGGATTGCAGGACGCTCGTGCGCTAACCAGTGCCGAAATCTACCCGAGCTTCCCGTTGTCTTGCCCGTGGCTGCCCGAGAAAGGAAGCCAGGGAAAGGGCATCCGCGCACCGTGAAACGGCGCGGCCCTTTCCGCTTATTAAGGACAAGATATGTTCAACTACCACAAAGTGGAAATCGAATGGGGCGGCCGTCCGCTCATCCTGGAAACCGGCAAGATCGCACGTCAGGCTGACGGCGCGGTGCTTGCGACCTACGGCGAAACCAAGGTTCTCGCCACCGTCGTTTCGATGAAGGAGCCGAAGCCAGGCCTCGATTTCTTCCCGCTGACCGTCAACTACCAGGAAAAGACCTACGCCGCCGGCAAGATCCCCGGCGGCTACTTCAAGCGCGAGGGACGTCCGAGCGAAAAGGAAACGCTGGTTTCCCGCCTGATCGACCGCCCGATCCGCCCGCTCTTCGCCGACGGCTACAAGAACGACACCCAGATCGTCGTCACCGTCGTCCAGCATGACCTCGAGAACGATCCCGATATCCTGTCGATCGTCGCCACCTCGGCCGCTTTGACGCTGTCGGGCGTTCCCTTCATGGGCCCGATCGGCGGCGCCCGAGTCGGCTACATCAACGGCGAATACGTGCTCAACCCGCATGTCGATGAGATGCAGGAATCCAGGCTCGACCTCATTGTCGCCGGCACCGCCGACGCCGTGCTGATGGTCGAGTCCGAAGCCAAGGAACTCGGCGAAGAGCTGATGCTCGGCGCCGTCATGTTCGGCCACAGGGGCTTCCAGCCGGTGATCGACGCCATTATCAAGCTGGCCGAAGTTGCCGCCAAGGAGCCGCGCGATTTCACGGCGCCGGACTACTCCGCGCTTGAAGCCGAAATGCTGAAGATCGTCGGCGACGAGCTCAGCAATGCCTACAAGAACGTCGACAATCAGAAGCGCTACGCTGCCGTCGACGCCGTCAAGGCGAAGGTCAAGGCTGCGTTTGCCCCGGCTGAAGGCGAAGACGCCAAGTACACCTCCGAGCAGATCGGTTCGGTGTTCAAGGAACTCCAGGCCAAGGTCGTGCGCTGGAACATCCTCGACACCGGTTCGCGCATCGATGGCCGTGACCTCAAGACTGTCCGCAAGATCGTCTCGGAAGTCGGCGTCCTGCCGCGCACGCACGGTTCGGCGCTGTTCACCCGCGGCGAGACCCAGGCGCTGGTCGTTGCCACGCTGGGCACCGGCGAGGACGAGCAGTATGTCGATTCGCTGACCGGTATGTACAAGGAGAAGTTCCTCCTTCACTACAACTTCCCTCCCTACTCCGTCGGCGAGACCGGCCGCATGGGTTCGCCGGGCCGCCGCGAAATCGGCCACGGCAAGCTCGCCTGGCGCGCCATCCGTCCGATGCTGCCGAGCGCGGACCAGTTCCCCTACACGCTGCGCGTCGTCTCGGAGATCACCGAGTCCAACGGTTCGTCGTCGATGGCCACCGTCTGCGGCACATCGCTGGCGCTGATGGATGCCGGCGTTCCGCTGGCCAAGCCGGTTGCTGGTATCGCGATGGGCCTGATCAAGGAAGGCGAGCGCTTCGCGGTTCTGTCCGACATCCTGGGTGACGAAGATCACCTCGGCGACATGGACTTCAAGGTTGCCGGTACCGAAGGCGGCATCACCTCGCTGCAGATGGACATCAAGATCGAGGGCATCACCGAGGAGATCATGAAGATCGCGCTGGACCAGGCCAAGGACGGCCGCCAGCATATCCTCAGCGAGATGGCGCATGCTCTGACCGGCGCCCGCCCCGAACTCGGTGAGTTCGCACCGCGCATCGAGGTTATGCACATCCCGACCGACAAGATCCGCGACGTGATCGGCTCCGGCGGCAAGGTTATCCGTGAGATCGTCGAGAAGACCGGCGCAAAGATCAACATCGAGGACGACGGCACGGTCAAGATCGCTTCGTCGAACGCCAAGGAGATCGAGGCGGCCAAGAAGTGGATCCATACCATCGTCGCCGAGCCGGAAGTCGGCGAAATCTACGAAGGCACGGTCGTCAAGACCGCCGACTTCGGCGCTTTCGTCAACTTCTTCGGTCCGCGTGACGGCCTCGTCCACATCTCGCAGCTTGCCAACGACCGGGTCGCCAAGACCTCGGACGTCGTCAAGGAAGGCGACAAGGTCTGGGTCAAGCTGATGGGCTTCGACGAGCGCGGCAAGGTCCGCCTGTCGATGAAGGTCGTCGACCAGGCCACCGGCAAGGAAATCGCCCGCGACAAGAAGGCCGAAGGCGAAGAAAACGCCGCCTGAGTGGTCTGACAATAGAGTTGAACGGGCGCGGCTTATGTCGCGCCCGTTTTCGTTTAATACCCGTCTACGACATGAGAATCGAAGGATGGCCGCTGAGCCGCTGAAGACACTGTTCCATCCCTTCGAGGCCGAGGGGCTCCCTCTGCCGCAAAAGGGCGAGCGTGTGTTGTTCCTGGGTGCGGAGCCCGGCTTCCGCTTGCCGGAAGGCTTCGAGGCAGAGCTCCATCTTGCACAGGGTTTCCGGCCGCATCTCCGAGCGCTGGAGCGTGCCGGTCACAAGGTAACGCCCCGCTCGGAAGGCGATGCATTCGATGCAGCGCTCGTGCTTGCCGGCCGCCATCGTGGGCTAAACGAGATGCGTATTGCCGAGGCGATCGAACGCGTCACGCCGGGCGGTCTGATCATTGTCGCCGGCGGTAAGGACGAAGGCATCGCCAGCCTGCGCAAGCGCATCGACGAGCTTGTCCCCATCGAAGGGCATCTGCCGAAATATCACGGCATCGCCTTCTGGCTTCGCCGTCCGGTCGATTTGGCGCCTGCGGAAAAACTGCGCGTCGCCAATCCCGCCTTGGTCGTAGAGGACCGCTTCCGCACCGCGCCCGGCATGTTCTCCTTCGACCGGATCGACGCCGGCTCGAAACTTCTGGTCGACAACCTGCCCAAAGACCTGCGCGGCAACATTGCGGATTTCGGTGCCGGCTGGGGTTATGTCGCCGCCGAGGTCGCGGCACGTTCACCCGGCATAACGGGGCTCGACCTTTACGAAGCGGATTTCGACGCGCTTGAGGCGGCCAAGGGCAATATCGGCCAGACAGGCTTCGAGCCCGGCTTCTTTTGGACCGATCTGCTGAGCGAGCCGGTCGAGCGGCGCTATGATGCCATCGTCATGAACCCGCCCTTCCATCGCAGCCGGGCGGCCGAGCCGGAAATCGGCGCCGGCATGATCCAGGCGGCGGGCAAGGCGCTGAAGCCGGGCGGGCGGCTGTTCATGGTGGCGAACCGTCAGCTGCCTTACGAACCGGTTCTGAAGGCCGTCTTCTCCAGCCATGCCGAGCTCGCCCGCGACGGCATGTTCAAGGTTTTCTCCGCGCGCCGATAGGACGGTGCCGGTCGCCTCAATGCATGCTGACGATGCGCGCCGGCTCGTGGACGGGAATGGTCGGTCTGATATCGCCAGGCTTGATCTTGAGCGGCGCCGGCCTGCCGAACAGATAGCCCTGCACCATCTCGCAACCAGCTGCTCGCAAAAGCGTCGCCTGGTTCTCGGTCTCGACGCCTTCGGCGATGATGCCGACGCCGAGCGCCCGCGACAGGCCGACGATGGTAGAGACGACGGCGCCCGAATTCGAATCGGTGTCGATGCGGCTGACGAAGGAGCGGTCGATCTTCAGCTTGCCGAAGGCGAAGTCGATCAGGTAGCTGAGATTGGAATAGCCGGTGCCGAAATCGTCGACGGCCACCGAAATGCCCATGTCGGCAAGCTGCTGCAGGATGGTGGCGGCGCGGTCGCGGTCCTGCATCATCGCCGTCTCGGTCACTTCGAGCTCCAGCCGCGACGGCTTGATGCCGGTGCTGGCCATCGTATCGCGCACGATGCCGACGAAATCCTTGGTCATGAACTGGACCGGCGAGATGTTGACGGCAACGAAGCAGTCCTCGGGCAAATGACGGGCATCGCTGCAGGCCTTGTTCAGCACCCAATTGCCGATCGGGTGGATCATGCCGGTCTCTTCGGCGATCGGAATGAATTCCATCGGCGGGATCATGCCGCGTTCCGGGTGCTTCCAGCGGATCAGCGCCTCGTAGCCGACGATACGGCCGGTCGGCAGGTCGAGCTGCGGCTGGTAGTGAAGGTCGAAATCGCCACGGACGAAGGCGATGTGCAGTTCGGATTCGATCCAGTGGCGGTAGTCGGCGACCTGGCCCATGTCGGAATGGAAGAACGACCAGTTGCCCACGCCGCCGGCGCGGGCATTCTGCAGCGCCAGGTTGGAGCGGCGCAGGATGAGGACCGGATCGACGCCATCCTTTGGCATCGCCACGATGCCGACCGACAGGCCGACCGACTGCAGGTGAGAATCGAGCTGGTACGGCTTCAGCATCTCCTCGATCATGGTTTCGACGGTGCTTTCCATGGACCTTTGGAGTTGGTGTTCCCAGACAAGGATAGCGAACTCGCCGGCGCCGATGCGCCCCATCACCGCGCCTTCGGGCATGCAGGCCTTCAACCGCTTGGTGAAGCCGCGGATCAGTTCGTCGCCATGGCTGTAGCCGATGGCGTCGTTGATCTGCTTGAAGCGGTCGATGTCGATGTCGATGAGGAACACCGGCTCACCGGTCCTGATCGTCGCGGACGCCGCGTCGGCAATCCTGCCGACCATCGCCGGCCGCGCAAAAAGCCCGGTCAGCTTGTCGAAATGGGTTTCGTTGAAAACGTAGTCCACCGATTCATCGACGCCGGCGAAGAAGGACAAGGCAGCACCGGCGGCGGCCAGCGCGCATAGCGCCGACGCGACGCCGATCATGGTTTCCGCCTGCATGCCGGCAAAGCCGTCCCCGAAACCATGCCGGAGGCCCCAAAGCCCAAGGATGAAACTGCCAAGGCCCGAACTGGCGACGGTGAGCAGCCGGAACACAGGTGTTCGCTTCGGGTTGCTGACAGCAGGCATTGCTCAGTCCCTGTCGCATGATCCCGAAATCAACTCGACTTTCGGGAAATATCAAGCGCAAATTCATAAAGGCTAAAGCATCCTTTGCGCCCAGCAAGAACGCGCAGAGCCCAAGCCCATAGGACTTCTAGCGGATATCTCCTTAAAATGAGTTTCCGCCGATGCATCTAATTTTACTGGTGAGTTAATCGCGTACGCTGTCGGTCTGCTTCAACTCATCCAGGGTTGGCATCGACACGATGTGATAGCCGGAATCCACATAATGGATTTCGCCGGTGACGCCTGACGAGAGGTCGGACAAAAGATAGAGCGCCGAGCCGCCGACCTCGTCGATGGTCACCGTGCGGCGCAGCGGCGAGTTGCGCTGCTGGTAGGAGTACATGTGGCGGGCGTCCGAGATTCCGGCGCCGGCCAAAGTACGCACCGGTCCCGCCGATATGCCGTTCACCCGGATGCCGCGCGGGCCATAATCGTTGGCGAGATAGCGCACGCTGGCTTCCAGCCCGGCCTTGGCGACGCCCATGACGTTGTAGTTCGGCATGACGCGGACAGAGCCGGCATAGGTCAGCGTGATCATCGCGCCGCCTTCGCTCATCAGCGGGGCGGCATGGCGGGCGACCTCGGTGAAGGAGTAGCAGGAGATGACCATGGTGCGGACGAAATTGTCGCGGCTGGTGTCGGCGTAGAGCCCTTTGAGCTCGTTCTTGTCGGAAAAGCCGATGGCGTGGACGACGAAGTCGAGCCCGCCCCATTCCTTGCCGAGCGTCTCGAAGGTGGCGGCGACCGATGCGCTGTCCTCGACGTCACAGGGCACCACCAGAGACGCGCCAAGCTTCTCGGCAAGCGGCTTGACGCGGCGCCCGAATGCGTCGCCCTGATAGGTGAAGGCAAGCTCCGCCCCGTGTTCGGACAATTTCCTGGCGATGCCCCAGGCGATCGAATGATCGTTGGCGACGCCCATGACAAGCCCGCGCTTGCCCTTCATCAGTCCGTCCATGGCCGGCAATCCCCCTACAATAAAACGCTGGCCTTATGCGGAATAGCGCTGGAAAATCAGCGTTGCGTTGGTGCCACCGAAGCCGAACGAGTTGGACAAAACCGTGTCGATCCTGGCGTCGTCGATGCGCTTGCGCACGATCGGCATGTCCTCGAATTCGGGATCGAGGTTTTCGATATGGGCGCTCTCGCCGATGAAGCCGCCTTGCATCATCAGGATCGAGTAGATCGATTCCTGTACGCCGGCGGCACCCAGCGAATGGCCGGTCAGCGACTTGGTCGAGGTGATGAACGGCATCGTGTCGCCAAACACCTCTCGGATGGCGCCCATTTCCCGGGAATCGCCGACCGGCGTCGAGGTGCCGTGGGTGTTGATGTAGTCGACCGGCGTGGACACCGTCGCCAGAGCCTGGCGCATGCAGCGCACCGCGCCTTCGCCCGACGGCGCCACCATGTCGTAACCGTCCGACGTCGCGCCATAGCCGACGATCTCAGCGTAGATCTTGGCGCCGCGCGCCTTGGCGTGTTCGAGCTCCTCCAGGATGAGGACGCCCGCGCCGCCCGCGATGACGAAGCCATCGCGATTGGCGTCATACGCGCGGGAAGCTGTCGGCGCACGATCGTTATACTTCGACGACATCGCGCCCATGGCATCGAACAGGTCCGACATCGTCCAGTCGAGGTCTTCATGGCCGCCGGCAAACATCACATCCTGCTTGCCCCACTGGATCAGTTCGTAGGCGTTGCCGATGCAATGCGCCGAGGTCGAGCAGGCCGACGAGATCGAATAGTTGACGCCGTGGATCTTGAACCAGGTGGCGAGCGTCGCCGACGCGGTCGACGACATCGCCTTCGGCACCGCGAACGGACCGATGCGCTTGGGGCTGTTGTTCTTGAGCGTGGTCTCGGCCGCCTCGACGATGGTGCGGGTCGAGGGGCCGCCCGAGCCCATGACGATGCCGGTGCGCTCATTGGTGATGTCGCTTTCGCCAAGCCCGGCGTCGGCGATCGCCTGGTCCATCGCGACATGGTTCCAGGCCGCGCCCTGGCTCAGGAAGCGCATGGCACGCCGGTCGATCATAGGGGTCGGGTCGAGCGTCGGCGCGCCCCAGACCTGGCAGCGGAAGCCGTGTTCGGCGAAGGAATCGGAGAAGCTGATGCCTGATTTGGCATCGTGGAGCGAGGATTGCACCTCGTTGGCGTTGTTGCCGATCGACGATACGATGCCGAGGCCTGTGACGACGACCCTTCTCATTCGCAACTCCTTCCAGCGGATGATCCCGAAACCCTAGTCGGTTTTCGCCGGCGATCATACGCAAAATCAAAATGCCGCAGCGTCGTTGCGCGTCCGGGAACGCCCTGCTGCAGTGGCGCCGGTCAGGCGGCCGATTGCTTGGACAGCCCCACCTTGAGGTCTGTCGCAGCGTATATGGGTTCGCCGTCGGCCTTAAGCCAGCCATCGGCGATACCGAGCACCAGGCGTCCACGCATGACGCGCTTGAAATCGATGCCGTATTCCACCTTCTTGACCGAAGGCGTCACCATGCCCTTGAACTTCACTTCGCCGGTCGACAGCGCCATGCCCTTGCCCGGCTCGCCGAGCCAGCCGAGGTAGAACCCCGTCAATTGCCACATGGCATCGAGGCCCAGGCACCCAGGCATGATCGGATTGCCGATGAAATGGCAGGCGAAGAACCACAGGTCCGGCTTGATGTCGAATTCGGCGCGGATGAAGCCCTTGTCGTGGGCGCCGCCGGTCTCGCTGATCTCGGTGATGCGGTCGAACATCAGCATGGGCGGGTAGGGTAGCTGGGCGTTGCCGGGCCCGAACAGTTCGCCGCGGGCGCAGGCAAGCAATTCCTCATAACCGTAGTTGGATTTCGAACCCGCCATATGTCTCGTCCCCATAATGTCCCGGGCGGTGGGGCGCCCTTGTCGTTGGTTTCCTAACACAATCCCTTTCGGGCCGGAAACCGGCGTTTGCGCTTAACCCGCCCGTCTGCCCGGGTCAATGCGCGCTCTCGCATCGGCCCGAAATCGATTTCGATTCCGGAAAGCACGATGTGACGCCAAAAAAGCAATAGAGCGCACTTAGTGCGTCCAACTGGACGCACGTCGCTCTATTGATCGTATTCCGCCAACAGAATATATGTCGGGAGGTATCCAGTTTCGGTTGATGACGTTTTTTCGCCACTCTGGGCGTGTCTTGAGGCAGAACTGTGGGCTTGGACGGATAGATGGATCTGGGCTGCCGGAAGGAAAATGTCGCTGTGGACAAGCGGGTTCGCGAAGCCGGCCTCAGGCCGACACGCCAACGCATTGCGCTGGCCGATCTGCTGTTTGCCAAGGGCGACCGCCACCTTTCGGCCGAGGAACTGCATGAAGAGGCGGTCGCCGCCGGCGTGCCGGTCTCGCTCGCCACCGTCTACAACGCGCTTCACCAGTTCACCCAGGCCGGCCTGCTGCGCATCCTGGCGGTCGAGGGGTCCAAGACCTATTTCGACACCAACACCTCCGATCACCATCATTTTTACATCGAAGGCGAAAACAGGATCTTCGATATAGAAAGCGGTCCGGTGACCGTCTCCAACCTGCCGGAGCCACCCGCAGGTATGGAGATCGCCAATGTCGACATCGTGGTGAGGCTGCGCCCGAAACGCAGCGTTTAAGCCCCAACCCGTGAAACCTGTCGATTTTGCAATCCGGCTCGAATGGGTTGCGGTCGCGGTCGTGGCTATAGTCGCCTATGCCGCGTCAGGCGTTTCCTGGTGGCTGTTCGCCCTGCTTATCCTGGCGCCAGACCTGTCGATGCTGGGCTATCTCGCCGGGGCACGGATCGGCGCTGTCGCTTACAATGCCTTGCACATATTGATCGTCCCGCTGTTGCTGGCGCTCGCCGGATATGTTCTGGCCAATTCGACGGCGACCGCGATTGGTCTGATCTGGATCATCCACATCGCCGTCGACCGCGCGCTCGGCTACGGTCTCAAACTGTCGGCCGGTTTTCGGGACACCCATCTCGGCCGTATCGGCCGTTAGGCCTCCAGCAATCTCAATTCTTGACGTGCTCGCCGGGATAGGCGCCCCACACCTGCGACTGGGCGATCCAGCCGGTGTGGCCGTCGAAGGTCATTTCGCACCACTGGCCATCGCAGGTTTTGATCGTGCCCGTAACGCCCGGCTCGATGATGGCGATGACGCTGGCGTCCTTGTCGGCATCGTCGAGCAGATTGATTCGGCCCCCCTTGGTGCGCTGCCAGGGGGCGACGATCGCGGTCCGGCGGCCCGACAGCAGCGACTGGTTGATCCAACCCTCCGAGCCATCGGCATCGCGCACGCGCCGCCAGGTATCGAATTCCTGGATGATCTCCATAGGCAGGCCGGCCTTTGTGTACATCCAGTCGACGGAATAGTTGGCGCCGGGCCCAACGCGCGAGTTGACGCGAGCCGATTTCAGGCTGACGAAACGCGGCAGCGGCAGGCCGCTCGGCCCGAGCGTGACCGTCTGCACAGGTGCGGCGGCACCTTGCGCCGCGGCTTGCGGGAAATGCAGGAGAGCGCCGAGAAGCGCTGCGCTGAGGATCAGGCGAAGCGACGCGAAACCAGACACTTTCATTCCTTTCGGCGCGTGCCCTTTGGCCCGGGCGCCCCTTTTTCTTTGTCTTCGGCGGCACCGCTTGTTACAGGAGTGGCAGGCACCGCGACCGGTATTCAGTTTCGCCTGTCTTGGTTAAAGAGGTCTCAACGAGATCGGGTTCGAGGAAACAATGGCAGGCAAAAAACGGCCTCTCGTCGTCATCACGCGCAAGCTGCCCGATCCGGTCGAGACCCGCATGCGCGAACTCTTCGACGCCAGGCTGAATGTCGAGGACCGCCCGATGACGCAGCCGGAGCTGGTCGCGGCGATCAAGGAAGCCGATGTGCTGGTGCCGACCATCACCGACCAGATCGATGCGGCGCTGATTGCCCAGGCCGGCGACAATCTCAAGCTGATCGCCAATTTCGGCAATGGCGTCGACAAGATCGATGTGGCGGCGGCGGCCAAGAAAGGCATTACCGTCACCAACACGCCGAACGTGCTGACCGAAGATACGGCCGACATGACCATGGCGCTGATGCTGGCCGGGCCGCGGCGGCTGGCCGAAGGCGCCAATGTGCTCACCAGCGACAAGAAATGGGCCGGTTGGTCGCCGACCTGGATGCTCGGCCGGCGCATCTGGGGCAAGCGCCTCGGTATCGTCGGCATGGGCCGCATCGGCACTGCGGTTGCGAGGCGCGCCAAGGCTTTCGGCCTGTCGATCCACTACCATAACCGCCATCGCGTGCTGCCGGCGGTCGAGGAAGGGCTGGAGGCGACCTATTGGGAAAGCCTCGACCAGATGCTTGCCCGCATGGACATCATCTCGATCAACTGCCCGTCGACGCCGGCGACCTTTCATCTGCTTTCGGCGCGGCGCCTAGCTCTGCTTCAGCCCACCGCCTATGTGGTCAACACCGCGCGCGGCGACATCATCGACGAGGAAGCGCTGGTCAAGCTGATCCAGGACGGCAAGATCGCCGGCGCCGGCCTCGACGTCTACGAGCACGAACCGGCGCTGAACTCGAAACTGCTGAAGCTTGCCGCCAAGAACAAAGTCGTGCTTTTGCCGCATATGGGTTCTGCGACGATCGAGGGCCGCATCGACATGGGCGAGAAGGTGATCATCAACATCCGCGCCTTCTTCGACGGCCACCGGCCGCCGGACCGCGTGCTGCCGCTACGGACTTGAAGCGGGCCGCGTTCAGGATGCGGTTGTGAGGGCGCCATCCGCCGCGACACTCACACGCTTGCCGCGATAGGCCTCAAAAGCGTCGCGCCTGAGCCTGAGCGCTACCGGCGTCGGCCAGCCCATTTCCCTGGCCACAATCAAGCCAAGCAGCAGGATCGCGTCCGGCTCGTGCAGCACGAGTGCCGTCGGCGCATGGCCATTGTGGACGAGTTCCATCAGCACGGCTGACGCTGAGGACGAGCCGATCGTGCCGGGCAGGAACAGCACACGCCCGGAAATGGTCTCGCCATGCTGCGGGTGACGGACATCGGCGATGCGGCCGCTCTTCGGATCGACGCCGCCCCAGAAGCTGATCGGCGCCATCAGCACCAAGGCCAGCCCTTCGCCTCCGCTGCCCGGCACCAGGATTTCAGCGACGGCGCTCATGCGGCGATATCCGTAAACCTGGGCTTACCGGCAACCGCGCTTTCCACGCAGTCGGCCAGCGAGCCGTAAAGCACGGCGTAACCGGTATTGCCCGGCGCGTAGTGCGCGAATTTTCCCGAATTGGTCATCAGCACGCCGCCGGCCAGATTCGGCAGGATCGGCGTCACCACCACGCAGGTGTCGGCGACGATGATGACGCCGCTGGCTTCGAGCATCTTGCGCTTGCCGTTCTGCTCCAGCCTGGTGAGCACGTGGCGGCCGGTGCAGGCGTAAATCGGCACGCTGAGCCGCCGCCCGCCAATCAGCCGCTCAAGTGCATCGAATTCGGCCAAAGACAGATGCGGACTGCCGATCGCCACGGCATCGATGGCGGTCTGCGTGGCTGCGGTGGACAGGCCGGCGCGGGCCTTCATGGCCATCTCCGGCGTTACGCGGATCATCGTTTCCGGCCTGCCGCCCACCAGGATGGTCTCGGCGTCGGGCGCTTCTGGCGTTACCCCAGCGATATGGAACAGGCCGACGGCGCCCGACGATGCCGCCGCCGCGCCGAAGGCCTTCAGCGCATCCTCGCCGGGATGGCTGGATATGCCGGTGACGACGCAGACCGCGTTGCCGACCTCACGGCCGTAGAGGTTGCCCAGCACCGGCCAGGCGATCTCCGAACCAAGGAACGAGGCGGAGAGGCCGGACACATCGAACACCAGCCGTGCCTGCCGGTTCTCGGGGCGATGCAGGCCGTAATCCGGCGCGCGGCCCGATATGGCGCAGGCGATGTCGAGGAAGTCGCCATAGCGGTTGGTGCGTGCCCCCAGCACCGAATTGCAGAACACCACCGCGTTGGATTCACCCCAGGCGACATCGCTGCCAAGCGCTGGCCTGTGGCCGGCCTGATAGGGCGCGCAGGTCCAGCTCTGCTCGCAGCCCAGTTTGCGGTAGGCCTCCATCATTCGTCGCGCCATGCCGCGCGCCGGCTCTTCGAGGCGCACGCGCGAGCAGCCCATCAGGTCGAGCGCGCCGACATTGAGCGTCGAGCGCACCGCGACCCTGGCGCCGCCATCGACCAGCCTTTCGGCAAACAGCGTGCCGGAATCGCCGTGATAGAGCGCGCCGTCTATATGCGTCGAGGCGATCGGGATCAGTCGCGGCGCGCCGAGCAGCGCAGCGCTTTCGGCAACGATGCGCATCGCCATCGCCGCCCCGTCATGGCCGGAGGCGATTGTCTGCTCCTGTGCGCTGAGGGCGAGGCTCACGCGAACTCCTTGCGCATGGTGATCGAGGTCGGCCGGTCATAACCGTCATGCGCCGTGCGCGCGGTTTCGCGGAAGCCGAGACGCGCAAAGGTTGCGTGATTTGCCGTGAGCTCGACCCGCGTCTGCAGTTCGATGGCGGGTTTGTTGCGGTTGCGGGCAAGGTCCTCGACAGCCTGCATCAATCGTCTGCCGATGCCTTGGCCCTGAAGCCCGAGTTCGACGGCGAACTTGCCGATATAGAAATCATCGGGTCTCTCCAGCGCAAAAACGCAGCCTGCGATCTGGCCGCCCTGCAGAGCCACGAACACCGTTTCCCGCCCAGCCTTGTCCCTCAGGCTTTCGACGCACAGCAGATGCGCAGAGGAGGGCGGGTCGATGACGCCGTCCATCGGTGCAAAGGCGCGCATGATCAGGCTGAGCAGTTCGTCCCAGCGGTCGAAGCCGGGGGCGAACTGCGTGACCAAAACACTGGCAGGCTGATCCATGCGGTCAGCTTCTCTTGTAGCGGATCGTGTCGAAGCGCGCCGACAGCGCATCGTAGAGCAGCAGCCGGCCGACCAGTGGTTCGCCGATACCGGTGATCAGCTTGATCGCTTCCATTGCCTGCAAGGTGCCGATGACGCCGGTCAGCGCACCGACGACCCCGGCCACCGCGCAGGACGGCACCAGTCCTTCCGGCGGCGCTTCAGGAAAGAGGTCGCGATATCCAGGGTTCGGTCTGCCGTCGGCGCCGGTCCCGAACGGCATCAACACCGTCACCGAGCCGTCGAAGCGGCCGACGGCGGCATGCACGAGCGGCCGCTTTTCCGCCGCGCAGGCATCCGCCACCACATAGCGCGTCTCGAAATTGTCGGAGCCGTCGACGACCACGTCGTAGCGCGCGACGAGAACGGCAGCATTGTCGGCCGTCAGCCTGAAATCGTGCAATTCCACCGCGACATGGGGATTGATCCGGGCGATCGCTGCTTTGGCGCTCTCGGTCTTCGCCGTGCCGACCGTATGGGTGGCGTGGATCACTTGCCGCTGCAGATTGGACAGCGAGACAATATCGTCGTCGACGATTCCAAGCGTGCCGACGCCGGCGGCAGCGAGATATTCCAGCACCGGCGCGCCGAGGCCGCCGGCGCCGATCACCAGTACCCGCGCCCGCTTCAGCCTCTGCTGGCCGGCGCCGCCGATCTCGGGCAGCACGATGTGGCGGGCATAGCGTTCGAGCTCTTCGTCGGTGAGGGCGGCAGGGGTCATTGCCGGACCATATAGCGGAGCAAAAAGCTTGTCAGGTCTCTTCGGTTGGCCCAACCGTGCCGTGGTCGACGGTGAGGAACTGCGCGCGTCCCCTCAGGCTGGAAAACAGCGCGGCGTCGGTTCCGGTCATGAAGGCCTGGCAGCTCAGCTCTTCCAGGATCGAGAACAGCGCGGCGCGCCGGCCGGCATCGAGATGCGCGGCAATCTCGTCGAGCAACAGGATCGGCGTCATCCCCGACATCTCGCCGGTCAGCCTTGCGTGCGACAACACGATGCCGACCAGCAGCGCCTTCTGCTCTCCGGTCGAGCAGAGTTCGGCCGGCATCGCCTTGGGGCGGTGGCGCACCAGCAGATCCGAACGGTGCGGGCCATCGAACGTGCGTCCGGCGGCGCGGTCGCGCTCGCGGCCGTCGGCAAGGGCGGCGCGATAGCGTTCCTCGACGTCCACGGCGGGTGCTGTGGCGACGTCGCTTTCAAGGTCGCCGGAGAGGCTGATGTCGGCCTGCGGAAACGGCCCGCTGGAAGGCAGCCTGTCGATCATGGCGGTAAGCAGGCGTACCAGTTCGGCGCGCGCAGCCGCGATCGCCACGCCGGTTTCGGCCATCTGCATCTCGATGGCGTCGAACCAGGCGCCATCGCGCGAGCCTTCCGTAAGCAAGCGGTTACGTCCGCGCATCGCCTTCTCGTAATCGAGCGCACGCTGGCCGTGGCCGGGATCGACAGCCAAAACCAGCCGGTCGAGAAAGCGCCGCCGGTCGGCGGCAGGTCCGGGGAACAGGCCGTCCATGGCCGGCGTCAGCCAGACGACGCGCAGCCATTCCAGCATGGCGTCTGCCGACCGTGCCGGCGCGCCATTGATGCGCACCTTGCGACCGCCCTCGCCGGCCGCTTCACCCCCGGTGATGCCGGTGCCGATCTCGACCTGTCCCTCCGGCCCGTCGAGCCTTGCGTGGAGCGCAAAGCCGCCATCGCCGCCTTCGCGGGCCACGTCGACATAGGGCGCACGGCGCAGGCCGCGGCCCGGCGTCAGCAGGGAGATGGCTTCCAGAAGATTGGTCTTGCCGGCGCCATTGTCGCCGGAAAACACCACAGGGCCGGGGGAAAAGCCGATCGACAGCGCCGCATAGTTGCGGAAATTCGTAAGTGTTAGCTTCCTTATGTGACTTTGTTCCGGCAACCGCTATCCGCCTGTAGAAGTCGCCGCAATCAATTATGCTGCGGTGTGCCGCAGTGCGGCTGCTACACCCGCATCGGCATCAGCACGTAGAGCGCGGTCTCATCGGCCATGTCGTGGATCAGCGTCGGCGAACCGGCATCGGCCAGCATGAACTTGGCTTCCGTGCCGGTCAGTTGAGCAGCGACGTCGAGCAGATATTTGGCGTTGAAGCCGATCTCGATCGGGTCTGAGGAGTAATCAGCGGCCAGTTCCTCGGTTGCGCTGCCCGAATCCGGATTGTTGACGGCAAGCGTCACCTGGCCTTCGGTGATCGAAAGCTTCACCGCGCGGCCGCGCTCGGAGGAAATGGTCGAGACGCGATCGACGGCGGCGGCGAAGCTCTGGCGGTCGATGATCAGCTTCTTGTCGTTGCCGGTCGGAATGACGCGCTGGTAGTCCGGGAAAGTGCCGTCGATCAGCTTCGAGGTCAGAACCACGCTGCCGATGGTGAAGCGGATCTTGGTGTCGGACAATTCGGTGGTCACCGCGACATCGGGATCGTCGACCAGCTTCTGCAACTCGCTGACCGTCTTGCGCGGAATGATGATGCCCGGCATGCCTTCGGACCCGGCCGGAGCGTCGATCTCGGCGCGCGCCAGGCGGTGGCCGTCGGTCGCCACCGAACGCAGCTTCAGCTTGCCGCCAGTTTCATGCGTGTGCAGGTAGATGCCGTTGAGATAGTAGCGCGTCTCTTCGGTGGAGATGGCGAACTGGGTCTTTTCGATAAGGCCTCTCAGGGCGACGGAATCGAGCCGGAAGATGTGTGAGAAGGATCCCGCCGAAAGCTCCGGGAAATCGGACTGCGGCAGGCATTGCAGGCGAAAGCTCGAGCGGCCCGACGTTACCGTCATGGCGTTGCCGTCCTCGTCGGTCTTCAGCATCACTTCGGCGCCGTCGGCCAGCTTGCGCACGATGTCGTAGAGCAGGTGCGCCGGAACCGTCGTCGCCCCGCCGCGCTCGACCTTTGCCGGCGTCGCTTCGGTCACTTCGAGGTCGAGGTCGGTGGCTTTCATTTCAAGGCTGGCGCCCTCGGCGCTGAGCAGCACGTTCGACAGGATCGGTATGGTATTGCGCCGCTCGACCACGCGATGAACGTGGTTGAGCGACTTCAGGAGATTGGACCGTTCCAGGATAACACGCATGACGAAACAGGCTCGCTTGAATGAATGGACGGGTCACCAGTGGGCGGCGCCCCGCGAAAGGTCTGAACAGGCTCAGAATCTATGCAAACTGACAGGAAAAAGCCAGCAAACGCAAGTCCGGGCCACCGGTTCGCGCCGGTTAAGCGGGCTTTCTGGGGATAAAGCGGACGTTGGCCGGCAACCGATGCATGTCGCCGAAAACTGCGCAGCGGTTTTGGGACAACGACATGCATCAAAACAAGAAAATTTAAAGCGCGACGACCGTTTGCCGCGCCGATCAGGCTTGGTCGTTGATCAGCCTGCGCAACAGTTCCAGTTCCTGCGCCAGCGTGTTGTCGACGCCGGAAAGGTCCTCGATCTTGCGCACCGCATGCAGCACCGTGGTGTGGTCGCGCCCGCCGAACCGCCGGCCGATCTCCGGCAGCGAGCGCGGCGTCAATACCTTCGACAGGTACATGGCGACCTGCCTGGGCTTCACGATGGTGCGCGTGCGCCGGTTGGACAGCAACTCGGTCTTCGACACATTGTAGTGGCGCGCCACGATGCGCTGGATGTCCTCGATGCGCACCCGCTTCGGCTCGCCAGAGCGATAGATGTGCCCCAGGATCTCGTCGATGCGGTCGATGGTGATCGCCGGCTCGAACGACTGACGAAACAGCAGTTGGTTGAACGCGCCCTCCAGCTCACGACCGCTGCCGGTCACCGTGCGGGCGACATGGTTGAGGATCTCCTCCGAAATATTGAGCGATGCATCGTCGACCTTGGCGGTGGCAAGCCGAAGTTTGAGCATCCCTATGCGCATGGCGAAGTCCGGCGCCGACATTTCCAGCGCGACACCGCCATTGAGGCGCGAGCGCACCCGCGGTTCCAGCGATTCCAGTTCCGACGGCGGCCTGTCAGCGGCAACCACCACTTGCTTGGCGCTGTCGAGCAGCATGTTGATGAGATGGCAGAATTCGTGCTGGATCGACTTGCCCTGCAGGAACTGCATGTCGTCGATGATCAAGAGGTCGATGTCGCGCAGCTGTTCCTTCAGCGTCAGCGCATTGTTGTCGCGGATCGCGGTGGCGAAGCGCCACATGAAATATTCGGCCGTCAGATAGACGACGCGCGATTTCGGGTTCTGTTTCAGGGATTCGGCCGCAATCGCCTGCAAAAGGTGCGTCTTGCCGAGCCCGACGGTCGCATGAAGGAACAGCGGGTTGAAGCGCACCGCGCTCGACTGCGATTCCGCCACGGCTTTGGCTGCGGCGAAAGCCACCCGGTTCGACGGGCCTTCGATGAAGGAGCCGAACGTGTAGCGCGGGTCGAGCGGCGACCCCAGCACATTGTGCCGGAATTCGCTCTCGATCGGCGTGCCGGGACGAGGGGCGGGCGCCCGCTCCACCCTGCCGGGGCCGACCGTGCCGGCCGCCAATGCGGTCTGCGTATGCTTGGTCATCTTGCGCGCCGGCACGGCCTCGGGTTCGACGCCATTGCGGGCAGGACGGGTCGCGGTGCGCACGACCATCTCGATCTTGAGGATTTCGGGATCCTCGTGCTTCCACAGATCGGCGATGAGATCGAGATAATGGCCATTGATCCACGAGCGCAGGAAGGCCGTGGGCACCGAGATGCGTACAATGCCCCGGGAAGCCTCAGCCACCTTCATACGGCCGAACCAGCTCGAATAGACCTCGGTTCCCAGGCGCGCCTTCAACTGGGCCTTGACCCGGTCGAACTTCTGTTCCGCGTCGCTGGAAGCCGCCATATCGTGCGCTCCGACCAATGTTCCGGGAAATGGCAGGTCGCCCGTAAGCTCCCGCTCGATGCCGCTCTGCATGATTGTGCGTCCCTTTTCCTTTGTACCTTTTTTCCGCCGGGAGTGCGCCTCCTGCACCCATGTTTCCGGCGACCGTATCTTCGCTACAACACCACCGCCGCCGCCGGCGGATGACGTTGCCTCGTCAGAATGGGATGGGTCCCGGCTGCTTAAAGCCAGTCCGTCTGACATGTTCGGGCAAAGCGGTGCTACCCGGCGAAAACGCCGGTGCGCCATCAAGCTGCCATGTACAATTACGCCAGTCCCCTATCGTATCGAAAAGGCAAGCCATACCCGTTCGCGGAATTGATCCACGTCATGAATTCTGCCACTGTTAGCTGGCCGATTCAGGCTGGGTTAAGGGCTAATGGCCCGTCCCTTTCGATAGACCGACATTACCGAAATCGCTGTGGATAGGGCAAGGCCACCTCTAACGGATTTTTAAGGAATCTGGTTAGTGAACAACGGTTCGGGCTCCGTGCTGGAAGCGCATATTTTGACAAAGCCATTGGGATTCAAACCCTTTTGCCGCGAATATGAAAATGGCTGTGCGGTTTGAAATTTTCTGAAATAATTCGCTTGACACCAACTTGCTGCCTATCGCCCACAGGCGATGTGAACAAGCTGTGGATCACTTCCAGCAAGTCGTTGAAAAATATCAGCAATTTGTGACAGCCAAATTTATTGGCGTGGGCCGTTTCGGCGGATTGGAATATCAGTGGGAGTGTATGTGCCGGCAAAGCATTTCCAGACTCTGGAATGCGGCTCGGGCGTGCTTTGCGGCCGTTCTTTTTAAGTGCTTGCCGGCAAACGAAAAAACCCGGCACGATTGGCCGGGTTTGAAAGAACGACAGTTCAGGAACGGTCAATCAGGCCGACAGCACCTTGAGGCGGTGAGCCAGACGCGACACCTTGCGCGATGCCGTATTCTTATGGATCACGCCCTTGGTCGCGGCGCGCATCAATTCCGGCTCTGCGGTCTTGAAGGCTTCCAGCGCGGCTGCCTTGTCGCCGGCAGCCAGTGCCTCTTCGACCTGGCGGACATATGTACGCACGCGCGAGCGGCGGTTCTTGTTGATCGCTGCGCGGCGGGCGATCTTGCGCGTTGCTTTTTTGGCCGAGGAGGTATTGGCCATGATGCCTCTCTTCTGATCTGGTGGGCGCATGCGGGATGCCGCAGGGCGCAAAAAACAAACGGGCAGCCAACGGCCGCCTCGGTTGGAGCGGCTTATAGTTCAGCTTTTCCGGCGCGTCAACGCCGCTTTGGCTTCTTTTTGGTCCTCGCCGCCGCCACTCTAGCGATTGGTGAAATTCGGCTTCCGCTTCTCGGCAAAGGCTGCCATCCCTTCCTTCTGGTCGTCGAGCGCAAACAGCGAGTGGAACAGCCGGCGTTCGAAGCGCAGTCCCTCCGCCAGCGTCGTCTCGTAGGCGCGGTTGACTGCCTCCTTGGCCATCATCACCGATGGCAGTGAAAACTCTGATATCCTGGCCGCGGCCTTCATCGCCTCCTCGATCAACTCGCCGGCCGGCACGACGCGCGAGGCCAGGCCGCTGCGCTCGGCTTCGGCGGCATCCATCATCCGACCGGTCAGGCACATGTCCATGGCCTTCGACTTGCCGACAAAGCGGGTCAGCCGTTGCGAGCCGCCCATGCCGGGAATGACGCCAAGCGTGATTTCGGGTTGGCCGAACTTGGCCGTGTCGGCGGCAATGATGAAATCGCACATCATCGCCAGTTCGCAGCCGCCGCCCAGCGCATAGCCCGCGACAGCGGCGATCATCGGCTTGCGCGCACGGGTAAACTCTTCCCAGCCGACGAAGAAATCCTGCACATAGGCCTCCGCGTAGGTGACGGCCTGCATTTCCTTGATGTCGGCGCCCGCCGCAAAAGCCTTCTCGGAACCGGTGATGACCATGGCGCCGATGCCGGGATCGGCGTCGAACCCCTTTGCCGCCGTCAGCAAATCCGCCAGCACCTGCGCGTTCAGCGCGTTGAGCGCCTTAGGCCGGTTCAACGTGATCAGGCCGACCTTGCCGCGCGTCTCGACGATGATGGTTTCATAGCTCATGGGCTGGCCTCCTGGTTGCGGCACTGAAGGACCGTCTAGCTTACCGCTGGCAGGTCCGGCAATAAAAGGTCGAGCGGCCGCTTTGCACGATGCGCTCGATGTGGCCGCGACAGCCGGGCGTCGGACAGGGCTCGCCTTCGCGATCGTAGACCGCGAAGGAATGCTGGAAATAGCCCAGCGACCCGTCTGTGTGCACATAGTCGCGCAGCGAAGACCCGCCGGCGGCGATCGCATCGGCGATCACCGAACGGATTGCCTCGGCCAGTCGTTCGCTCTGTTCCTTGGCCTTCTTGCTGGTCCCGGCGATGGTGCCTGCCTCGCGCAATGGCGAAAGGCCGGCGCGCCACAGCGCTTCCGACACATAGATATTGCCGAGCCCGGCAATCAGCTTCTGGTCGAGCAGCGCCGCCTTCAACGGCGATCTGCGGCCCTTCAGCAGAGAGGCGAGCAGGGCGCCTTCCAGCGCATTGCCGGTCGGCTCGACGCCCAGTCCCGCGAGCATCGGATGCGCCTCGGCCAGGCCTTCCGCAAACAGCATGAAGCCGAACCGACGCGGGTCGTTGAAGACCACGCGAGACTGGACGCCGACAGGCGACACGACATGGAACACCACATGGTCGTGCTTGGCATTCCTCGAGCGCTCTTGATGGAACGTGCCGGGCGTCTCTTTCTCATCGGCGGTCTCGATGCGGAACGAGCCCGACATGCCGAGATGGCAGATCATCACCGGGCCATCGTCCAGGTGTATGGTGAGATATTTGGCGCGGCGGCCAAGCGCGATGACCGTCTTGCCGGTCAGCCGCTGCGCAAATTTCGCCGGAAACGGAAATCTGAGATCGGGCCGGCGCGCCTCGACGCGTACGATCCGCGCGCTTTCCAGAACCGGCTGCAGGCCGCGCCGGACGGTTTCGACCTCGGGCAGTTCAGGCATGGCCGCCTATCGCCGCATGGAAGGAAGCGCCGTGGCGGCCGCGCGCCAGCTTGAGGTGTTCGGCGACCGTCTCGCCGATATCGGCGAAGGTGGTCCTGAGCCCGATGTCGCCGCCCGTGAGACCCGGTGCGGTGCCGATGACCGGGACGCGTTCGCGCGTGTGGTCGGTGCCTCGCCATGTCGGATCGTTGCCATGGTCGGCGGTGAGGATGAGCAGATCGCCCGGCTTCAGCTTTGCCAGTGCCTCGGGCAGCCGGCGGTCGAAGGCTTCGAGCGCTGCAGCATAGCCGGCGACGTCGCGGCGATGGCCGAAATCGGTGTCGAAGTCGACGAAATTGGCGAACACCAGGTCGCCGTCGCCGGCATCGTCCATCGCACCCAGCGCCTTGTCGAACATTGCCATGTTGCCGGGCGCCTTGCGTACTTCCGAGATACCGCGATGGGCGAAGATGTCGCCGATCTTGCCGACCGCGATCACCCGGCTGCCGCGCCCGGTCAAGCGGTCGAGCAGCGTCGGCTCAGGCGGCGGCACGGCGTAGTCATGGCGGTTGTAGGTGCGCTCGAAGGTGGCCGATGTTTCGCCCAGGAAAGGCCGTGCGATCACCCGTCCGATCTTCAGCGGATCGACCAGCCGGCGTACCGTCTTGCAGAACTCGTAGAGCCGCTCCAGGCCGAAATGAACTTCGTGCGCTGCTATCTGCAGGACGGAATCGACCGAGGTGTAGCAGATCGGCTGGCCAGTGCGGATATGCTCCTCGCCGAAGCGCTCGATGATCTCCGTGCCGGGCGCATGGCAGTTGCCGAGAATGCCCGGCACCTTACCCTCGCGGATCATCGCTTCGGTCAGTTCGGCAGGGAAGGTGGGCACCTTATCGGGGAAATAGCCCCAGTCGAACCGCACGGGCAGCCCGGCGATTTCCCAGTGACCCGACGGCGTATCCTTGCCGCTCGAAATCTCCTGCGCGGCGCCGTGGAAAGCGGAGGCTGAAACAGCGGCTTTGCTGTCGAATTGGAAGCCGGTTGCGGTTTCTGCTGCGCGGCCGAGACCGAGCGAAACCATGGTGGGCACCTTCAGCGGTCCCTCGCGCAGGCCCTCGCGATCGGCGCGGGCTTCCGCGCAGGCCAGCGCGATATGTCCGAATGTGTTCGAGCCGGCGTCGCCATAGGGTTCGGCATCGGCGGCGCCGCCAATGCCGAAAGAATCGAGAACGAAGAGGAAAGCGCGTGCCATCGGTGCCGTCATTGCCAGTCTGGTTGACCAGACATAAGGTCCCGTCGCGGCATTGGCAAATCGTAAACCAGGCGGCAACGGCCTGACGCGATGGTCGCGAAGTCGGGCAGGCGCGCTGTACGCATCCTTGAGACATGCGATGCGCTTCAAGGAACGGCGTGCGGGGCATGGATCGATGAGACGGGCTGACCTGGGTTGGAGTGCACTGGCGACCACTGTAGCGCTGCTGGCCTCGCAGCTCGCCGCGCACGCCGACTGGCGCGACCAGATCGGCACGTTTCGGATCGGCATCGTTGCCGAGCCGGGCGCCGGCAACACGGTTCCGGGTCTGGCCATGCTGACTGACGCCTACGGCAGGGCGCTCGGCATGAAGGTGGAATTCGTCGTCGCGCATGACTATGCGGCGCTGATAGAGGCACAGGCCAATGGCCGGATTCAGTACGCGGTCTATTCGGCGACCGCCTACGCCACCGCCTCGGAGCGCTGCGGCTGCGTCGAACCTCTTGTGGCGCCGGTCGATGCCGACGGTGCCACGGGCATCCGCTCCGTGCTTTTGACGCGCGACGGCAGGCTTTCCGATCTCGCGGCCCTGGAAACGCACCGCATCGCCATGGCGCCTTCCGACAATGTCGGCGGTTCGCTTCTACCGCTCGCCGGGCTGGCGGCCGACGGCATCAAGATCAGCCAGGATGCGCCATTCCTCGTTCATGCCGGCTCGGCTGCCGCCGCAGAAGCGATGCTGGCCGATGGCCAGGCCGATGCCGTATTCGGCTGGGAGCGGGCCACGGCGGAAAACCGGACGGCGATTGCTGGCGATCAGCCGGCTGATCCGGACGGCACGGCGGCGCGGCTGGAGGCGGCGGGGATTCCAGAAGCCGCGCTCCAGATCATCTGGACTTCCGGCGTGCTCAGATACGGCCCTCACGCCGTCCGCAGCGATCTCGACCCCGAAGCCAAACGCCGACTGACCGTCTTCCTCACCAATCTCAGATCGCAGTCGCCGGAAGTCTACGATTTCGTGGAATCGAGACATTCGGGAGGGTTCACGCTCGCCGCTGCGAGTGACTATGTGATGGCCGCTTCCATCGTGCGCCTGGTGTCAGCCAGCACCGACAGCAGCGCGCAATGAACCCGGGTTGAATGGGTAGAACTGCTTCAGCAATCGCTGCACGGGATCGACGTGGCCCGGCGCGGCCTGAGATAGTAGGTTTCGCTCATCGTTATCTTGCCTTCGTTGAAGGCCGAGATAAATCCGAGCGGCTTTTCGGAGCCTTCCGACCAGGAGATGATCGGTTGGTATGCTAGAGTGGTTTTGACACGAATGAGGAAAGTCCCCGCAACATTGAGCGTCGCCGGAACGGTGGTGGAAGTTGTCGGGTTGGAGTCGCGGCCAGTCTTCCCATCCAGCACGCTCCAGGACCACGCCACCTTTGCTTGCGGTATCGGATTGTTCGGGTCGGTTCTGATGTCGATTGCCGTAATGGAGATATTGGCGACCGAGCGGTTGTAAGGCTGAAGGCTGGAGTTGCCGATCTTCATGATGTCGGTGAGATCTGCGTTGACCACCGACGTTTGCTGCGTGACGAGGTCGGCAACCATGGAGCTGATGCGGCTGACCTTCTTGCTGGCCTCGATGGCTTGCGAGGCCTCCATGGTAATGAAATACATGATCAGCAAGACAGGCACGATGAGGGCAAACTCGACGGCCGCTATGCCGCGCCGATCGGAAAAAAACCGCGCCGCTCTCTTCCAGACAACCGACATCCCCGGATGTGCCCCCGCACGAAACATGCACTTTTCCTTTTGCTTACACGTGCAAACTCAGTTGTCGAATGGCTCGTTTTGCCACGTTGTCGTCGCGTAATGCAGAGTCTTGCCGCCATCCATATTCGACATGTATTGAGCCATGAAATCGGTCATGACCGGCCAAGGGTAAAAGACCCGCAGCATGTTCTTTGATTCTGCCGGACCTATTGTAGGGGTCCCGAAAGCCGGGTCCTTGCCTGTATCCGGATCCTTGCCCGTCAGCGTGATGGTCGAGCCGGAAATCGTGAAACCCGCACTGGCTGCCCCGGCAAAGGTCTTGAACGGGCGCAGATCCACCAGCAAACCGGGGCAACCCTTCGCGACAATGATCTCGAGTCTGGCGCAGACCAAGCCCTTCAGCTTCTCTTCCGTCACATCGGCTTGCCTCAACTGGCCAGTACGCAACTGACGGGCGATATCATCGGTGATGTTGGCCATCACCTCCTGTCCGGCAAATGAAACGCAGCTCTCGAGGATGGCGAAGACGAGAGCCGCAAACGGTAACGCAAGCATCGCGAATTCTATCGCCGTGCTGCCGCGCCGATCACGCAGGAAACGACGGGCAAACGTCACGCGCCCTGCCTTGGCCTTGATCTCGCGTTCTGAATCCTCGTCCAAAACGTCGCCCATATCCCGTTCCTGCCGATCCTGATGCGGTACCGTCAGCACCACTATCAAGAACCCATTTAGCTCCGGTTTGAATGACCGTTAAATTCGACCAGGCGACATTAACCGGCCGCTAACCGACGCGGCTTTCCCGAGACAATCGAGCCAACTGAGGCGCTTACTGCCCAGCGCTCATCTCGGCTTCGGACGACTTTTCCGAGTCGCTCTTGTACGAGCTTTCGCAATAGGGCGTGCAGGACATGGTCTGTACCGAGGCGCGCCTGTAGATACGCACGGACGACGCGTCCTGGCGCACCACGGTCACCTGCTCGTCGACGATCGGGCTGCCATCGTGGTCGAGGACAACCAGATTGGTGACGCCGAACCCCTTGCCAGTCAGTACGATCGTCGATGCATCCTGGACGGAGGCGTCGGCAATCGCCGGATTGCCGACGACTATGGTGTCGGCGGGGCGTGTCAGTTTGACGATCTTGGCCTGATTCATCGTCACTTCGATGCCGGCTCCGGCCTTGGCCGGTAGCACAAAAGCCGGGACGGCGAGAAGCGCGACAAGCAGGAATGACGATTTCATGGCAGTCATCAAGGCGCTCCACAGCGGCAAAACTTGTTCAAAGAAACATGAAGGAGATTGGTGAACCAACGGTTAAACCCTTGACCGGCGCCGGGGTATTCGCACCAATCCTGCTGCCAGCTAATATAACAATGCATCCTGCCGATAGCCGTGAAATTACAGCTCTTCACGGGCAGGCGAGCTACTGTCCAGCGTTTAGTTTACGGTTAACCACGCAAGCTGTTCGAAGCGGGAAAGGAATCGGTAAGGCTGTTTATTAAGCCGATTGAAAGAGCTTCTCCGTAGATTGGCAGCATCCGATCAACCACCACAGAAGTTGACGGAAGTGCTGTAACACGTGGAGTAGGAGCTCTCGAATGTCTAATCTCATCGCACGTTTCGCGAAGGACGAATCCGGCGCGACCGCTATCGAATACGGTCTGATCGCCGCTCTCATCGCGCTTGCCATCATGGTTGGCGCTGGTCAGCTCGGCAATGCCCTGAACGCCAAGTTCACGGCCATCGCGGATTGCGTGGAGGATCCGTCGAACCCTGCTGCTTGTAAGTAATAATCTAGCATCCTGTTTCGACAGGCAGACTGGAAGGGCCGCCTCGCTGGCGGCCCTTTTGTCTTTAGAGATCGGATCGTTTGGCTTGGGTTGTTGCTGCGCCGCTTAGCGCGCTGATATCTATCGGGATTTGGCCCGGATGAGCAGAACTCACCAATCCTTAACCCAAGCCGCCTAACCTGCAGCCATCGTTGCCTTTCCAACCATGAGAGACCGATGCTCAACGCACTGATCTTCGTTGTCTTTCCGTTTTGCATGCTTTTTGCGGCGATCTCCGACGCCCTGTCGATGACAATCTCCAATCGGGTGCCGGTGCTGCTTGTGGCTGTCTTTGCCGTGGTTGCGCCACTGACGGGTATGGACTGGGCAACTTATGGCTGGCATTTCGCCGCCGGCGGCCTGGTGCTGGCGGTGACATTCGGTCTGTTTGCGCTCGGCGGCATGGGCGGCGGCGATGCCAAGCTTTTGGCAGCCACGTCCATCTGGATGGGGCTCAACATTCACCTTGTCAACTACCTCGTGGCTTCCACGTTCATCGGTGGCCTGCTGACGCTCGCCATTCTCCTCTATCGGAAATCGCCGCTGGCGACCTACACCAGTCACAATCCGGTCCTGCGCCATTTCGCCGACGAGATGAATGGCGTTCCCTATGGCATCGCACTCGGCATTGGCGGGCTGCTGACCTATCCCGATTCGCCCTTGATGGAATGGGCATTGGCAAGGTTGGCGACCTGATGTAGCGAACCTCCTCTGCGCTTTCGGCATCGATCCTGAAAAGAGGCGGCTTGGCCGCCTTTTTCATTTGTCGGAGCATGGTCGTGTAATTATGTAAACCTTGAATTAATCACGATCGTAAGCATTGTATTAACCTTGTTTTGACGATTGCCGCTGCAAAGTCCGGCCTGGCTAGGTGGTTGCCTAAAGGCGAGGGTTCGGACAGATGCCAGCATCCCGACTGATCATTCTGGGCGTGGCGGTGGCCGCGGCGGGTGGTGCAGGTTATGTTGCCAAGAATATGGTGGCGGTCCCGCCCCAGCAGGTCGTCGTCGATGCCCCGCAGGCGCCGGCCATCGCCTTGCAGGATGTGCTCGTGCTTTCCGGCGACGTGCCGATGGGAAGCCCGCTTGAGAACAATCTCAGCTGGGAGTCCTGGCCGTCCGATGGCATCAATGCGAATTTCATCACCCGTGCCGCCGAACCCGAAGCGCGGGAGAAGCTGAAGGGCTCCGTCGCCCGCATGGCGATGTACACCGGTGAGCCGTTGCGGCGCTCCAAGCTGATCGGCGAGGGGCAGAGCTTCATGTCTTCGATCCTGCCCACCGGCATGCGTGCCGTCGCCACCGCGATCTCGGCCGACACGTCGGCAGGCGGCTTTATCCTGCCTAACGATTTTGTCGACGTCATCATGACCCGCAGATCCGACACCGGCAACGCCGGTAGCGGATTCACCACCGAGACCATCCTCAAGAACATCCGCGTCCTGGCGATCGATCAGACCATCCAGGAGGACGAGGAAGGCAAGAAGACCAGGGTCGGACAGACGGCGACGCTGGAGCTGACGCCGCAGCAGGCCGAGATCATCACCGTCGCCCAGCAGATGGCCGATCGCCTGACGCTGGCGCTGCGCTCGATCACCGACAACAAGGAAAAGGGTACCGATGAAGCCGACTACCTCGTTTCCGGCAATGGGCGGCGCGGAACGGTGCGGTTGATCAAATCGGGCGAAGTTTCCGAAGTAGGGGCAAGGAAATGAGGTTAGTCGCTAGACTGCCGGTCACCACGGCTGCGGCCATCGGCCTGCTTTTTCTCGGAGCCCATGCAAGTGGCCTTGTCGACGCCAAGGCCGCCGGAAAGAGCGTCGGGGTCATGGCCTCGTCGGCCACGCAACGTGTCAAGCTTGGCCTCAACAAATCGGTGGTCATCGATCTGCCGAGCGACGCCTACGACATCCTGGTCGCCAACCCCGCGGTCGCCGATGCGGTGACCCGCACCGCAAGGCGGATCTATCTGTTCGGCAAGTCGGTGGGCGAAACCAACATCTTCGTCTTCGGTCCCAATGGCGAGCAGATCGCCAGCCTGGATCTGGCCGTCGAACGCGACGTCGCCGGATTGGAAGATTATCTCAAGCGCTTCCTTCCGAATGCCGAGATCAAGGTCGAGTTGCTGAACGACAACGTCGTCCTGACCGGGACGGTGGACACGCCGCTCGATGCCAAGCGCGCCGTCGATCTGGCAACCATCTTCGTGTCCGGCGGTGAAGCGACGACCGGTCAGTATTCGCAGACCGCGGCAGGCGGCAATGCCAATGGCGGCGTCGACATCAACAATCCGGATGCCGAACGCCGGGTCTCGAAGATCGTCAACCTGCTGCAGATCATCGGCGACGACCAGGTGACGCTGAAGGTGACCGTGGCCGAAGTCAGCCGCTCGGTGATGAAGCAGCTCGGCGTCAACATGGTTGGCAAAGGCAGCTCCAACGGCATCAGCTTCAATGCGACCAGTGACACCTTCCCCGGCCTAGGCAAGCCGTTGTCGAGTTCGGGGGTCAATTTTGCCACCTCTGCTCTGCAGGGCTACATCACTGCGATGGAGCAGTCCGGCGTCATGAAAACGCTGGCCGAGCCTACTTTGACGGCCGTCTCCGGTGAGAAGGCGACCTTCAAGGTCGGCGGCGAGTACAATATGGTCAGCGCCGTTACAAATGCCAAGTCGGATGCCAATCAGAATGCCGACAGGGTTTGGACGGCTCAGAAAATCGAATACGGCATCGGCCTGGAATTTCAGCCTGTGGTGCTGTCGCCCGGTCGCATCAGCCTGAAGGTCAGGACGTCGGTTTCCGAACCGACCACCGAAGGCGCGGTCTCTTTCGGAGACACCAACGTCATATCGCTGCGCAAACGTTTGGCCGACACGACCGTGGAACTGCCTTCGGGTGGATCGATGATGATAGCCGGCCTCGTCCGCGACGACGTCAGGCAGGCGGTAAACGGCTTGCCCGGACTGACCAAGATCCCGGTGCTCGGCACGCTGTTCCGCAGCCGCGATTTCGTCCGCAACGAAAGCGAGTTGGTCATCATCATCACGCCTTATCTGGCGCGGCCGGTGGCGCGCAACGACCTGGCCAAGCCGGATGACAATTTCAACGCCGCCGGCGATGGCCCGGCCATGTTCCTTGGCCGCGTCAACCGCGTCTACGGCACCATGCAGACAGACAAGCCCAACGGCCGCTACCACGGCGTTGTCGGCTTCATCTACAAGTAAGCGGGGAGCGGACATGTCTCAGTCAGCATCGAAGGCAGTGGCGGTCGCCGCGACAGTGCGGTCCGGCCGTGCCCGGATCAGCCGATCGGCAATGCCGATCCTGGCGATCGCGATCGCCGCCTCGCTCGCCGGTTGCGCCAAGCGCGACAGCATCACGGTTGGGGCGATTCCCGATGATTATCGCACCACGCATCCGATCGTGATTGCCGAGAAGAACCAGAAGCTGGACCTCCCGGTCGGCGCCGGCGATCGCGGCATGACCGGCTCGCAGCGCGACACGCTTCTGGGCTTCCTTGACGGCTACGACAGGAGCGCTGCCCCGGCGCTGACGATCGCAATCCCGATCGGCTCGGCCAATGAGGTGGCGGCGACTGCCGCGGCGCGCGATTTCGCCAGGCTGGCGGTTGCCGGCGGCATCAAGCGAAATCGGATCGTGGTGACCTCCTACCAGTCGGTTTCCCCGGAAGCCTCGGCGCCTATCCGCGTTTCCTATATTTCGGTGAGAGCCCAGACCGACAAATGCGGGCGCTGGCCCGAAGACATCCTCGCAACCTCCGAAAACAAGCACTACGCCGATTACGGCTGCTCCTCTCAAAACAACCTCGCTGCGCAACTCGCCAATCCGGCCGATCTGCTCGGGCCAAGAAAGTCGTCCGATATCGACGCCGAGAACCGCGGCGCGGTGATCGACGTCTATCGCGGCAGAGGTATTTCGGACGAGTTCCTCGGCAGTTCGGAAGTGACGTATTAGGAGCGCCGGTCCCGCGTAGAGACCGGAACGAGAAGTCACGGAAAAGAGCATGACGATGAGCAATCTTGCCTACGACACGCCCGGAGACGGCGGCGACAGCTCCCAATCGGATGTTGCAGCGATGCAGGCGCTGCGGCCGGTGCCGCGTATTTCTATCCAGGCATTTTGCGAGACGGAAGGTGTCGCGCATCCGGTGGAGCGGGCCGGCGAGGATCGCCGCATGGCCAAGGCGCATCTGAAAGTGCATATGGGCGGCATCGCCACGGCGATCGAATTCTATCAATCGGCGCCGACGCCGAACCTCATCCTGCTGGAATCGCGCAGCGAACCGAAGCAATTGCTGGAGCAGCTTGCCCAGCTTTCAGAATATTGCGATCCCTCCTCCAAAGTCGTGGTGATCGGCCACTACAACGATGTCGGTCTCTACCGCGAACTCATTCGCTTCGGTATTTCCGAATATGTCATCGCACCGGTGTCGATGGCCGATATCGTCTCCGTGGTGTCATCGATCTTCGTCGATCCGGAAGCCGAGCCGATCGGCCGCTCGATCGCCTTCATCGGTGCCAAGGGCGGCGTCGGCTCCTCGACCATCGCCCACAATGTAGCGTGGGCGATGTCATCGCTGTTCAAGTCGGAAGTGGTCGTCGCCGATCTCGACCTGGCTTTCGGGACGGCCAACATAAATTTCGACCAGGACCCTGCGCAAGGCATCGCCGAAGCCGTATTTTCGCCCGAACGCGTCGACGAGGTCTATCTCGACCGTCTGCTTGCCCAGTGCGCCGAACATCTGTCGCTGCTCGCCGCGCCCTCCACCCTCGAACGTGTCTATGATTTCGATCCCGATGCCTTCACGCAACTCATCGACACCGCGCAGCGCAGTGTGCCGCTGCTGGTGCTCGACGTTCCTCATGTCTGGACTGGCTGGACCAAGAACACACTGATCAAGGCTGACGAGATCGTCATCACGGCGACGCCGGAACTGGCCAATCTGCGCAACACCAAGAATCTGGTCGATATGCTGACGCGGCTTCGCCCGAACGATCCGCCGCCGAAACTGATCATCAACCAGGCCGGCGTACCGAAGCGACCCGAGATATCCGCTTCCGACTTCGCCGAACCGCTCAGCCTCACGCCGATGTCGGTCATCGCCTTCGACCCGTTGTTGTTTGGAAATGCCGCCAACAACGGCCGCATGCTGGGCGAGATGGATGCCAGGAGCCCGGTCGTCGGCATGATCAACGAAATCGCGCATGTCCTGACCGGTCGCAGCGAAATCAAGGCCAGGAAGAAGGCAGGCCTTGGCGGCCTGCTCGGCAAGCTCTCGCGTAACAAGAAATGACGCTCCCCTCCAAATCAAGAAGTAGAGCATGATGTCGTCCGAAAACCGCTTCGGCATCATGTTCTGGACGGAATTGGTAGTCGATCATGTTTGGTAAAAGAGGCTCCGACGACGGCGGCCGGTTCACCCCGGAGTTCCGTCAGCCAGCACCGGCGCCAGCGGCGCCGGCCACTGCAACGCCTGCGGACATGGCGGTACTTGCCCGGCCCGCGGCAGCGCCGCCTGGAGCGCCGGGAACCCCGCCAACTCGCCGTGCCGTTGAGGCGCCATCGATGGCGCCGGAGCCGCCAAAAAAGATCCAGCGCGAAAAAAGTGAAACCTACTACGACACCAAGAGCCAGGTCTTCTCCGCGCTCATCGACACCATTGACCTGTCGCAACTCGCCAAGCTCGATCCCGAGAGCGCGCGCGAGGAAATCCGCGACATCGTCAACGACATCATCGCCATCAAAAATTTCGCAATGTCGATCGCCGAGCAGGAAGAGTTGCTCGAGGACATCTGCAACGATGTGCTGGGCTACGGCCCGCTGGAGCCGCTGCTCGCCCGCGACGATATCGCCGACATCATGGTCAACGGCTCCAAGAACGTCTACATCGAAGTCAATGGCAAGGTCGAACAGACCGGCATCCGCTTCCGCGACAATCAGCAGCTGCTCAACATCTGCCAGCGCATCGTCAGCCAGGTTGGCCGCCGCGTCGACGAATCGAGTCCGATCTGCGACGCCCGCCTACCCGACGGCTCCCGCGTCAACGTCATCGCCCCGCCGCTCTCCATCGACGGCACCGCGCTCACCATCCGCAAGTTCAAGAAGGACAAGCTGACGCTCGATCAGCTGGTCAAGTTCGGCGCCATCTCGCCGCAGGGCGCCGAGATCCTCAAGATCATCGGCCGCGTCCGCTGCAACATCGTCATCTCCGGCGGTACCGGCTCCGGCAAGACGACGCTGCTCAACTGCCTGACCAACTATATCGACCGCGAAGAACGCGTCATCACCTGCGAAGACTCGGCCGAACTGCAACTGCAGCAGCCGCACGTGGTGCGTCTCGAAACCCGCCCGCCCAATCTCGAGGGCGAAGGCGAGGTGACAATGCGCGACCTGGTCAAGAACTGCCTGCGCATGCGGCCCGAACGCATCATCGTCGGCGAAGTGCGCGGACCGGAGGTTTTCGACCTGCTGCAGGCGATGAACACCGGCCATGATGGGTCGATGGGAACGATCCACTCCAACAGCCCGCGCGAATGCCTGAACCGTATCGAATCGATGATCGCCATGGGCGGCTATTCGCTGCCGCAGAAGACCGTGCGTGAAATCGTCGTCGGCTCCATCGATGTCATCATCCAGGCAGCACGCCTTCGCGACGGCTCGCGCCGCATCACCCACATCACCGAGGTGATCGGCATGGAAGGCGACGTCATCATCACGCAGGATATCGTGCTCTACAACATCAAGGGCGAGGACTCGAATGGAAGGCTGCTTGGCGAGCACGTGTCGACCGGCATCGGCCGTCCGCATTTCTGGGATCGCGCCCGCTACTATGGCGAGGAACAGCGCCTCGCCAATGCGCTGGAATCGATGGAGAAACGCGCTGACTGACGCATATCGAGGTTGGAAGCAATTCCAGGAAAAGTGTGAAGCGGTTTTCCCGGGAAAAGCGCGTAGCGCTTTCCCTTGGGGATTGCGTCAAAACAAAGCGATAGCGCATATCGCCGTTTCCTTGAAACGGCGATATGCGCTGGGGACCGAGGTCGATGTTCGGAATTGACACCACCGTAATGGCGTTCATCGTGCTCGCCGGCTTCAGCGCTGGTGCGGTCGCCTATGCCTTCCTGTTCACCAAGATGAGCAACGAGAAGCAGGCCGGCAAGCGGCTCGAGACGATCAAGGCCGCCGAGACCGATCGTTCGGTCGTCAAGGCTTCGCGCGACCGTGTCGCGGAGGCGGTCAAGCGGCGTAAATCTGTCCAGGACACGCTGAAACTGCTCGACGAAAAGCAGAAAACCAACGAACTCGCCGTCAAGAAGCCACCGTTAAAGGCCCAGATTCGTCAGGCCGGCATGCAGGTCTCGATCGAGCGTTTCTATATCTACTCCGTCATTTGCGGCATCGCGCTGACGGTGCTTGCCTATCTCGCCGGCGCGCCGCTTCTGGTCCTGCCGGGCGCGCTGCTGGCGGGGGCGCTCGGCCTGCCGCGCTGGTTCGTCTCGTTTCGCCGCGCGCGCCGGGTCAAGGCGTTCCTCAACGAATTTCCCAACGCCCTCGACATCATCGTGCGCGCCGTCAAATCCGGCCTGCCGCTCAACGACGCCATTCGCCTGATCGCCAGTGAATCGCCGGAGCCGGTCAAGACCGAGTTCCGCCGGATCGTCGATTCACAGCAGATTGGCATGTCCATCCCCGATGCCACCTTGCGCATGGCTGAAACCATGCCGTGCAGCGAGGCAAGCTTCTTCGGCATCGTTATCCAGATCCAGTCACAGGCCGGCGGTAATCTCTCCGAGGCGCTTGGCAACCTGTCGCGCGTGCTTCGCGATCGCAAGAAGATGAAGGCCAAGGTCCAGGCGCTTTCCATGGAAGCCAAGGCGTCGGCCGTCATCATCGGCGCGCTGCCTTTTGTCGTCGCCCTTCTCGTCTATCTGTCGAGCCCGAACTACATCATGCCGCTGTTCACCACCAGCACCGGCAATCTGATCCTCGGCTGTTCCGGCGTCTGGATGTCGATCGGCATTCTGGTGATGCGCAAGATGATGAACTTTGAAGTTTAGGCCGACCTTGGAAAGCTCGAAACGAAAAGACTGAAAACGAATGACCGACCAAGTCGTAAAATCGCTGACCGATCCTGCCTTCCTGATAGCGTTGCTGGTTGGCATTGCGGTGTTCGCGACCGTCTTCACGGTGCTGCCGGCCCTTGGTGGCAATCAGCTCAAGACTCGCATGAGATCGGTGGCGCTGGAGCGTGACGAATTGCGCGCCAAGCAGCGCGCGCGGCTTGCCAATGAAGCCGATCGTCGCCGCAAGGGGCTGCGCGAAGAGCAGTCGATCGGCATGCGCAACATCGTCGACAGGCTGGACCTGCGGCGTGCGTTGGCCGATGAAGGCACGTTGCAGAAGCTCAAGGTGGCGGGCTTTCGTGGCCAGAACCCGCTGACCCGCTTCCTGTTCTTCCGCCTGATCCTGCCTTTTGTCGGTTTCGCGCTGGCAGCGATCTATCTGTTCGTGCTCGGCGGACTGCCTGACCGGCCGGCCTTCGTGAAACTGTTCGTCTGCATCCTTGTCGCCTACGCCGGTTTCTACGCGCCGATCCTTTACGTCAACAATCGTGCCGCCAAGCGCAAGCAGTCGATCCAGGCGGCGTGGCCGGATGCGCTCGACCTGATGCTGATCTGCGTCGAATCGGGCATGTCGGTCGAGGCCGCCTTGCGCAAGGTCTCCGAGGAGATCGGTTCGCAGTCGGTGGCGCTGGCGGAGGAATTCGTGCTGACCAACGCCGAACTCTCTTATCTGCAGGAGCGCAAGCAGGCTTATGAAAACCTCTCGGCTCGTACCGGCCTGGAGTCGGTGAAGTCAGTGTCCCAGGCGCTGGTCCAGGCCGAACGCTACGGCACACCCGTGGCGCACGCATTGCGCGTGCTGGCCTCGGAAAGCCGTGACATGCGCATGAATGCCGCCGAGAAGAAGGCCGCCGCCCTGCCGCCGAAGCTTACCGTGCCGATGATCCTGTTCTTCCTGCCGGTTTTGTTCGCTATCATTCTGGGCCCAGCCGGCATTCAGGTCAGTCAGCGCGGCATCTTCGGCGACCAGCACAATTCCTCAAGCCAGTAGGCCTCGTTGCAGCCATACAAAAGAGCCGCACTGCCAATGCAGTGCGGCTCTTGTTTTCAGCTTTGAGATGTGGACGGATTTTGCGCTGTGCGGAGCCGGCGCCCATGCGGCGCTCAGTTGGTCGCCGGCTTTGCCTTGTCCTGATCCTTGAGCTGACTCCAGGCGTTCTGCTGGGCAAGCATCTGGCGAAGATAGGCTACATTGGCTTGCGCCTGTTCGGGTGAAAGCTCCTGCGACGCGATCTTCTCGGCCTCGTCGAAGCGGCCCTGCAGTCCCACGACCAGCGCAAGGTTCTGGCGCACCCGGCTGTCGGCATTCGGTTGCTGGGCTGCCGAGCGCATATAGGTCTCGGCGGTGCGCAGATCGCCTTCCAGCACATAGGACATACCGAGATTGGAAAGGATCGAGGGTTCGTTCGGCTTTAGGTCCAGCGCCTTGCGGTAGTTCTGGCGCGCTTCATCCTTCTGGCCAAGCTGGTCGAGAATGGCGGCCTCGGCCGACATCAGCCGCCAGTCCGGATATTCCGGCGTCTGCGCCCGGCGCACGGCGTCGAGCGCCGGCTCGAACTGGCCGTTGGCGGCCAGCGCCTTGCCGTAGGCGGCAAGCACGTCGCGATCCTTGGGGTAGGCGATCGCCAGCTTGCGCATCACGGCAAGCGACTGGTCGGCATCGCCGTCCATCTGGAGCGCCGCCGCAAAATTTGTCGCCAGCCGCTTGTCGTTGGGGTTCTTTGCGTAGGATTCGCCCAGCCGCCCGGTCGCCCCGTGCAACTCGCTGGCCGACATGGTTTCCAGCGGTTTGCCGCTGGTGCGCCCGATCGAGCCGGTCGTGAGCTTGCTGGTTCCGCACCCGGCAACACCGGCCGCCAGCGCCATCAGCAGTGCCGTGGTGACCAACCGTTTGCCCGTGACGTTCATCCTGCGGTTGGTGGGCATCGGCACGGGGCTCTCCATTCCTGCGCGTGGCCATTCACGTGGCCATCTTCATCCCCGCAGAAATATTCTGTTAACCCTAACGGACAGTTAAAAAGTGAGCCGTCGGATCGGTGAACGGCCCGCCGGAAGCCTTTGGCCTGGCAGTCCCATGCCGGCCCCTGTGCATAGATGTTGAAATCATCCGACGTCCCTGTCACTTGACTGAGGACGACCTGCAAGCCTCCCGGAGACCATCGAATGCCCGTCGAACTCATCGAGACACTAAACACTGCCCTGCCGGTCCATCTGGTCGCGAGCGATGGACTGGAGGCCTTGGGGCTTTCGCCTTCCATGACCGCATGGGCGGCCGCCAACGGCTTTTCCGGCGAAGCCGGTAGGACGCTCGCCGTCCCCGGCGACAACGGTTCCCTTGCCGGCGCCTTGTTCGGCGTCGGTGATGGCGAGGGCGCGCTGGCGGTCGGCATGCTGGCGAGAGCCTTGCCGGAAGGCGACTGGCATTTTGCCGCCGCTCCAGCCGAGCCGGAACTCGCGGCCATAGCCTTGGTGCTCGGCGGTTACGTCTTCACTCGCTACGGAAAGAAATCAGGCAAGACGCTGCGTTTTGCGCTGCCGCTCGGCGTAGATGCAGGACGCGTCCGGCGCATCGCCGACGGCGTCTTCCTGGCGCGCGACCTCGTCAACACGCCGACCAGCGACATGGGACCGGACGAGTTGGAGAAGGCCGTGCGGACCCTGGCGGCCACTCACAAGGCCGAGGTGTCGGTGATCAAGGGGGATGATCTCCTGAAGCAGAATTTCCCGATGATCCATGCGGTCGGCCGGGCCTCGGTCGGAGCGCCGCGACTGATCGACATGGTTTGGGGACCGGAAGGCGCGCCGAAGGTGACGCTGGTCGGCAAGGGTGTCTGTTTCGACACTGGCGGCCTCGACATCAAACCGTCGTCGGGCATGCTCTTGATGAAGAAGGATATGGGCGGCGCCGCCAATGTGCTGGGCCTGGCCTCGATGATCATGGCTGCCGGGCTGAAGATCCGGCTGCGCGTCCTGATCCCGGCGGTCGAGAATTCGATTGCCGGCAACGCTTTCCGGCCTGGAGATGTACTGACCAGCCGCAAGGGCATTACCGTCGAGATCGGCAACACCGACGCCGAAGGGCGGCTGGTGCTGGCCGATGCGCTGGCGCTGGCCGATGACGAGGAGCCGGAACTGCTGATCGACATGGCGACGCTGACCGGGGCAGCGCGTGTCGCGCTCGGTCCCGATCTGCCGCCTTTCTACACTGGCGACGAAGCGCTGGCGTCCGAACTGGCTGCGGCCTCGGTGGCCGTCGAGGATCCGTTGTGGCGCATGCCGTTGTGGCGGCCCTATGACGCCAGGCTGGCGTCGAAGATCGCCGACATCAACAACGTCACCACGGACGGTTTCGCCGGCTCGGTCACCGCGGCGCTGTTCCTCAAGCGCTTTGTCGAACGGACAACGGGCTGGGCGCATTTCGACATCTTCGCCTGGAACCCGTCCGATCGCCCCTATGGACCCGCCGGCGGCGAGGCGCAAGGCATCCGTGCACTGGAGCGGGTCATTTCGAGGCGCTATGCCTAGGGTCGTGAGCAAAGCACACTGCCTCTAAACTGAAACGGAACCGAAACAATTTGCCGTCATGCTCGCGCGATGTCGATTTCGATGCGTCCGAGCCAGGCGATGCGACTATGGCAGCAGGTGATGCTGTCGCAGGTGCGCGCCGGCGCGCCAGATCTCACCATGCGCCAGACGGCGATCCTGTTCACCATCTATCTCGACCCGCCGCCGCACACGGTGCGCGGCCTGGCAGCCCGCCTCAATGTCACCAAGCCGGTCATCACCCGCGCCCTCGACACTATGGGTGCGCTGAAACTGGTGTCACGCCATCGCGACGAGCTCGACAAGCGCAATGTGCTGATCCGGCGCACGGTCGAAGGCGCGCTCTTTGTCGAGCGCTTCGGGGATGGTATCGTTGCCAGGGCTCATGAACTGCCCATCTGATCAATCCATGAATTAGAACGAGTACCGATTTGACTGCCAGGGATGCCCGCCTCCACGCCTTCCGTTCCGACCTCGCCGATGCAAGGCTGAAAGGGAAGGTTTCGGCCGATCGCTTCGTCACCGGCCGTCCGGCTCGGATCACAGCCTCCGTGGCTGACGTGCGCAAGGCTCCGCGCCCGGATGCCGGCGTCAACACCCAGGTACTGTTCGGCGACGATGTGCTTGTCTTCGAGGAAGCCGAGGGATGGGCCTGGGTCCAGGCCGAACGCGACGGCTATGTCGGCTACGTCGGCGCCACCATGCTGGGCGCACGCGAGCATGCGCCAACCCACATCGTCACGGCGCCGCGCACCTTCCTCTATCCTGGCCCGGATCTGCGCTTCCCGATCAGCGGCCAATTGTCGATGGGCTCGACGGTGACGGTAACCGGTGCCGCCGAAACGCGCGGCACGCACTATGCGCTGTTGCCCTCCGGCGAGGCGCTGAGCGCCGGCCATATTTGCCCGGTCAGTGACATCGCCGCCGACTATGTCTCGGTCTCCGAGATGTTTCTCGGCACGCCCTATCTCTGGGGCGGCACCTCCGGCTTCGGCATCGACTGTTCGGGCCTTGTGCAACTGGCCATGCGCATGGCCGGCCGCAATGTGCTGCGTGATTCCGACATGCAGGCGGCAGGCCTCGGCGAGCCGCTCGATCCGGGATTCGATTATGCCGGACTGAAACGCGGCGACCTGGTGTTCTGGAAGGGCCATGTCGCGATCATGACCGACGCCGAGACAATGATCCACGCCAACGGCCACACCATGCTGGTCTCGCGCGAAGGGCTGAAGGATGCGGTTGATCGGATTGGGTATCTGTATGGCGGGCCGACTGGGTTTCGGCGGCCCTAGCGCCTCTTCCTCGCCCGTTCACGGGGAAAGGTGCCCGAAGGGCGGATGAGGGGCGACGCCAGCGACTGAAAGGTCGCGCTGCGCCTCACCTGCCTGCCGGCATCCTCTCCCCGTAAACGCGGCGAGGGATAGCTCACCCGATCACCTTTTGTTCCGATTTTCCTTGGCGATCGCGCGCCATCGCGCTACCTCTTTCGCGTGACCGAGCAGCCGCGCCTTGCCAAACAGAATGCCGCCGTCCTTCTGCCCGAGCCATTCATCAGATGGTTCGGCGAAAAAGGCTGGTCGCCGCGCGCTCACCAGATCGAGCTGCTGGCGAAGGCTCAAGCCGGGCAATCGGTGCTCTTGATCGCACCGACCGGCGCCGGCAAGACGCTGGCCGGCTTCCTGCCATCGCTGACCGAACTGGCCAACCGCCCCAGACGCAAAGCCGGTATGACACGGCGCGGCATCCATACGCTCTACATCTCGCCGCTGAAGGCGCTGGCCGTCGACATCGAGCGCAACCTCGGCAAGCCGGTGGAGGAGATCGGCCTGCCCGTCACCATCGAGACGCGCACCGGCGACACGCATTCCCACAAGCGGCAGCGCCAGAAGCTGGCGCCGCCCGATATCCTGCTCACCACACCCGAGCAATTGGCGCTGCTGATCGCGGCCGGCGATGCCGGGCGCTTCTTCGAGAACCTGCGCTATGTCGTGCTCGACGAGCTGCATTCGCTGGTGACATCGAAACGCGGCCATCTGCTGGCACTCGGCCTGGCGAGACTGCGCAGCATCGTGCCCGGCCTGCAGACGATCGGTCTGTCGGCAACGGTGGCCGAGCCCGACGAGTTGCGGCGCTGGCTGGTGAGCCAGAATCCGCCCAAAGGCCTGGCAAGTCCCGATATGTCTGAGCTCATCGTCGTAACCGGCGGCGCGAAGCCCGAAATCTCGATCCTCGATTCGGAAGAGCGCGTGCCATGGGCCGGCCATTCGGCGCGCTATGCGACGCCGGAAATCTACCGCGAGATCAAGCGCCACAAGACCACCCTGCTGTTCGTCAACACCCGCAGCCAGGCCGAGCTGCTGTTTCAGGAATTGTGGCGGGTCAACGAGGATACCTTGCCGATCGCGCTGCATCACGGCTCGCTCGATGTCGCCCAGCGCCGACGCGTCGAGAAGGCGATGGGGGAAAACGCGCTCCGTGCCATCGTCGCCACCTCGACGCTCGACCTTGGCATCGATTGGGGCGACGTCGATCTGGTCGTGCATGTCGGGGCGCCCAAGGGCGCCAGCCGGCTGGCGCAGCGCATCGGCCGTGCCAACCACCGCATGGACGAGCCGTCGAAGGCGATCCTCATCCCGGCCAATCGTTTCGAGGTGCTGGAGTGCCGGGCAGCGCTGGACGCCAACTATCTGGGCGCCCAGGATACGCCGCCGCTGGTCAATGGCGGGCTCGATGTGCTGGCCCAGCATGTGCTGGGCTGCGCCTGCGGAGCGCCGTTTCGCGCCGACGATCTCTACGAGGAAGTGCTGACAGCAGCGCCCTATGCCAGCCTCGACCGGCCGACATTCGACCGCGTCATCGATTTCGTCGCCACCGGCGGCTACGCACTGAAGAACTACGAGCGCTACGCCCGCATCCGCCTCAACAAGGACGGCATGTGGCGGGTCTCCAATCCCCGCGTCGCGCAGCAATATCGGCTGAACGTCGGCACCATCATCGAGGTGCCGGCGCTCAATGTGCGTTACGTCAAGGCCGGCAGCAAAGGCTCGGCTTCGCACGGCGGCCGGGCTCTGGGCAAGATCGAGGAGGCCTTCCTCGAAACGCTGACGCATGGCGACACCTTCATGTTTGCCGGCAAAGTGCTGCGCTTCGAAGGCATCCGCGAGAACGAATGCTTCGTCTCGAATGCGCCGGGAAGCGACGCCAAGGTTCCTTATTATGGCGGCGGCAAATTTCCGCTTTCGACTTACCTCGCCGAGCAGGTGCGCGCCATGCTGGACGACCCGCAGCGCTGGAAGAAGCTGCCCGAGCAGGTATCGGACTGGCTGCGGTTCCAGGCCGACAAATCGGTATTGCCCAAACGCGACGACCTCTTGATCGAGACCTTTCCGCGCGGCAACCGTCACTATCTCGTCGCTTATCCTTTCGAGGGCAGGCTGGCGCACCAGACGCTCGGCATGCTGCTCACCCGCCGGCTGGACAGGGCCGGCGCCAGGCCGCTTGGCTTCGTCGCCACCGACTACGCATTGGCCATCTGGTCGCTGGGCGATATGGGCGCGATGTTCAAATCGCGGAAACCTTCGCTTGGCGCTCTGTTCGACCAGGACATGCTGGGCGACGACCTCGAGGCTTGGCTGGCCGACAGCTGGCTGCTCAAGCGCACCTTCCGCAACTGCGCGCTGATTTCAGGCCTGATCGAGAAACGTCACCCCGGCCAGGAGAAAAGCGGCCGCCAGGTCACCGTCTCGACCGATCTGATCTATGACGTGCTGCGCAGCCATGAGCCCGACCACATCCTGCTGCAGGCGACGCGCGCCGACGCGGCGACCGGTCTGCTCGATGTCAGCAGACTTGCCGACATGCTCTCGCGTATCCAGGGTCGAATCGTGCATAAGGCACTCGAACAGATATCGCCGCTGGCCGTGCCGATCATGCTCGAAATCGGCAAGATGCCGGTGAACGGCGAGGCCGACGAAACGCTGCTGATGGATGCCGCGACTTTGGTCGAGGAAGCCATGGGTCCTGGGATGGTTGAGGAATGAATTTTTCGCTGGCGCGGGCATCGCTGATCGCCGAGGCCGACTTTGTCGGCATCGCCGGCGAGCGCGCGGTCTGTGATTCGCGCGGCGTGCTCTATTTCCCCGATCTGAGGCTGCTCGCGGTCTCCGACCTGCATCTGGAAAAGGGCTCGTCCTTCGCCAGGCGCGGCGCACTGATCCCGCCCTACGATACCGGCGCCACTCTGCTCCGGCTGCAGGCGGTAATCGCGGACTACCAGCCGGCCATCGTCATCAGCCTGGGCGACTCCTTCCACGACGGCGGCGGCGCCGAGCGCATGCATCAAACCTTCCGCGATCGGCTGGAAGCGTTGATGGCCGGCCGCGACTGGTTCTGGGTCGCCGGCAACCATGACCCGGAAGCGCCGGCGGATTTGCCCGGCGAGACGGTGCGCGAACTCGCCATCGGCTCGCTGCTGTTCCGCCACGAGCCGTCGAAGATAAGAACCGAGGGCGAAGTCGCCGGCCATCTTCACCCTTGCGCCCGCATCGTCCAGCAGGGCCGCTCGGTGCGGCGGCGCTGCTTTGCCGGCGATGGCGGCCGCATGATCATGCCGGCCTTCGGCGCTTATACCGGCTCGCTCAACGTGCTCGACCGCGCCTATGCCGGCCTGTTCCGCCGCGAGACGTTGATAGCCTATATGATGGGCGCCGCGCGCATCTTCGCCATTTCCGGTTCGATGCTGCGGCCGGGCTGAGTTTCTACGGTATAAGCACGGTTGCGCCTGTCGTCTGCCGTGCTTCGAGCCGGCGATGCGCCTCCGCCACTTCGGCAAGCGGCATGCTTGTGTGCACCGGGATTTTCACTGCGCCGCTGAGCACGACGCTGAACAGCTCCCCGCTCATGGCGACGACGTCCTCACGTCTGGCGAGATGATGGAACAGCAACTGCCAGGTGGCGAAGAGCGAACCCTTCTGCATCAAAAGCATGATGTCGAAGGGCGGGATCGATCCCGACGCTGTGCCGAAGCTGACGAAGGTGCCGAACGGCCGCAGGCAGTCGAGCGAGGCCGGGAAGGTCGCGTTGCCGACGCCGTCATAGACGGCGTGGCAGCCCTCGCCGTTGGTGACCTCTTTCACCCGTGCGGCGAAATTCTCTTTGCTGTAGTCGATGACATGGTCGCAGCCATTGGCGCGCGCAAGTTCGGCCTTTTCGGGTGAACCGACCGTGGCGATGACGATGGCGCCGAGATGCTTTGCCCATTGCGTCAGGATGAGGCCAACGCCGCCCGCTGCGGCATGCACCAGAATTGTATGGCCCGCCTCGACGCGAAACGTGCGACGCAGCAGATATTGCGCCGTCAGCCCCTTCAGCATCATGGCCGCGCCCGTCTCGAAATCGATGGCGTCGGGCAGATGCACGACGAAATGCGCCGGCACGATGCGTTCTTCGGCATAGGCGCCGAGCGTCTCGACATAGGCGACTCGGTCGCCAGGCGCGAAGCCGCTGACGCCTTCACCGACGGCGACAATTTCGCCGGCGCCTTCATTGCCGGGAATGAATGGCAGAGCGGGCGGCGCGTATTCGCCGGTGCGAAAATAGATGTCGACGAAGTTGAGACCGACCGCCCGGTTGCGCACGCGCACCTCGCCCGGTCCGGGCTGGCCGATGTCGACATCTTCGTAGGCGAGCACATCTGGCCCGCCATGGCGGTGAACACGGATCGCTTTCATGGTTTTCTCTCCTGCGCTGTTCTCTTGAGTGTGAGATAGCGCGTGGCGAGATATCATTGTAGACTGATACCTATGACATCAGAGTTCAAACAAAATGATATCTGAACAGATCGGCCTCGACCTTCTCCGCACCTATGTCGCGGTCTGCCGGCAAGGTAGCCTGAGCAGGGTCGCCGCGCAGACCGGCAAGACCCAATCGGCGATGAGCATGCAGATGCGTCGGCTCGAGGGCCTGCTCCAGCGGCATCTGTTCCAGCGCACCGGCCGCGGCGTTGTGCCGACTGCGGAAGGCGAGCTCTTTCTGGGATACGCGACCCGCATCCTCGCTCTCGGCGATGAAGCGGTGGCGCGTCTGCAGCAGGCTAGCATTGGCGGCGGCGTGCGTATTGGTCTTGCCGAAGAGGTCACCACGGCCGCGCTTTCGGCCGCGCTTGGGCGGCTGCATCGCACCTATCCCGACATCAGCCTCGACGCGATGGTCGAGCACAGCGTCGCGCTGGGACGGCTGTGGAGCGAGGATGCGCTGGATGTCATGATTGCCCCGACATCCGTCGTCGCGGCCGATGCCGTGACGACATGGAACGTCGAACTGCAGTGGGTCTGCGCCCAGGACTATGTGCTGGACCATGACCGGCCACTCGATCTCGCCGCCTTCGGCGCAACCTGCCCTTGGCGCAGGCGGATGATCGAGGCGCTGGTCGCCGCCGGCCGGGAGCACCGGATCGTCCTGTCGTGCCAGAGCGTCACCGGCCTTCAGGCCGCGATCGAGAACGGACTGGGCGTTGGACTGCTTCCGCCCGAATCCGTGCGCACTGCTTCGATGCGGGTGCTGAAGACGTCAGCCGGCCTGCCCGAGCCGCTCACGGTCCAATACGGCCTTTACGCGCACGACCGCAGGACAGCTGTAATCGATGCCGCGATCGAAATCCTGCTTAAGGATTTGCCGGCGGCGCCACGAGCACGGGCCGCCTGACGGCGGGACGCTCTACCGGCCGTAATAGAGGGTGACGGTGTGCTTGGCCTCGGCGAAGAACAGCCAGCGCTCGACCAGCATGCCGGCGAACTGGACGGTTGCCGCAAGCACCGACAGCACCGCTGCGAATGGCCAGGGCAAAGCGAATAAGACAGAAAGCAGCAGCAGGGCAGGCAAGGCGAAAGCCAGCAACTGCGTGATCAGCCGCAGCTTTGCACCGTGCTTGCGGGCGATGCGAAAGCCCATTTCCTTGAGCAGGTAGTTCTCCTCGGTGTGCGGCCATTCCAGCGAGCGCACCGTCCCTCCGGCGAGGCCTGTCGCCGTGTTGGCGGTGGTCGCGATCTCCAGCGCGTCATTGTATCGCCACGTCGCCAGCTTCCAGCCCCAGCCGAGCAAGGTCAGCAGCAGGGCGGCTACCGCAACGGCGGTCGGGCTGATGGCGAAAGCCTGCAGCAGCGCGTTCAACAGCACGCTGCCGGTCATCGCCGAAAAGATGAGATAGCCCGGCAGCGTATACGGGCTATGCCACTGCGCGATCGGCTTCAGCGAGGCATAGATCATGCCGGTGGTGCAGACGGTGACGATTGCGCCGATTGTTGCGAGAAACCCGGCGATGGCCATCCAGCCTCCGGTGCGGCCAAAAAACACCCAGCCGATGCCGAACAGCCCGGCGGGAATGAAGGTCGCGACCGAGGCCACGCCTTCGCGCGACAGCCAGGAACTGCGCCATTGCGAGAAGGCGCGCCATGCACGTTCGGGGCGGCCGAGATGGCCGGTCGAGGACAATAGGCCGGCGGCGATCAGGCCGAGCGACAGCCCCATGCCGATAAGGCCGAGCCAGAAATGGGCCGGGATAAAACCCAGTCCGCCAAGCACGCCAAGCAGCGCCAGCAGGCCGTAGCCCGCTCCTGTGGCAGTTGTGAAGAAGACGACGGAAAAGGCTGGATGCATTGGTCAGTTCGAAAGCATGCGGTCGATCCAGCCGAGAAAACCGCCTTCGGCCGTGATTGGCTCGAGCCTTGGCGCCGGCACCCATGCGGCGCGCTGGGCGCGCGGCGGCAGATATTTGTTGGTCGGTTTGTAGCCCATCTCCGGCATCAGGTCGACGCCGCCACGCTCCGCCACCAGTTGCGAGACAGCCGACGAGGGATCGCCGAGATCGCCGAAATGCCGGGCGCTGGTCGGGCAGGCGGCAACGCAGGCCGGCACGCGGTCTTCCTCGGCCAGATTGTCGTTGTAGATGCGATCGACGCACAGCGTGCATTTCTTCATCACGCCGACGTCGGTATCGAATTCGCGCGCGCCATAGGGGCAGGCCCAACTGCACAGTTTGCAGCCGATGCATTTGCTTTCGTCGATCAGCACGATGCCGTCCGACGCCCGCTTGTAGGACGCGCCGGTCGGGCAGACAGTGACGCAGGCAGGCGTCTCGCAATGCAGGCAGGAGCGCGGAAAGTTGACCGTGCGCCCGCCCGCCTCGGTCGTGTGCTCATAGCTGTGCACGCGGTTGAACCAGACGCCGTCGACACGGCCGCCATAGGGGTCGATGTCGGTCAGTGGCGCCATGTGGCCGCCGGTGTTCCACTCCTTGCAGGCGGTGACGCAGGCCTGGCAGCCGACGCAGGTGTCGAGGTCGATGACCAGGCCAAGCTTCTTGTCTGTATGGGCGGGAAGGCAGGTCATTCCACGGCTTCCCTATTGACGCGGAACTCGGCGCCGAAGCGAAGGATGTCGGGCGAAGGCTCGACATTTGGCGGCTGGCTGAAACGCTCGAATTGCGGTTCGGTGAAGCCGGCTTCCTCATCAGAGCATTTGACGATGCGTACCCTGAGGTCGAACCACGCCGCCTGGCCGGTCACCGGATCGGAATTCGAATAGCGTTTGCCTTTCGCGTCAGCCGATGTCTGGTCGCCGATGATGTGGTTGAGCAGGAAGCCGCGATTGCTCTCGGCGGCGTTGTCCTTCAGCCCCCAGGCGCCGCGCCTTTTGCCGATGGCGTTCCATGTCCAGACCGTATCCGCATTGACCCCGTCGACCAGCTTGATCTGTCCCTTCACCCGGCCGTTGATGCTTTCGATCCACACCCAGTCGTCGTCGGCCAGGTCGAGAACTGCCGCGGTCTGGTGGTGCACGAACAGGCGGTTCTGGCTGGTGATTTGCCGCAGCCACGCATTCTGCGAGCCCCAGGAATGATACATGTGCATAGGCCGCTGCGTCAGCGCATGCAGCGGGTATTTCTGCGGATCGACCGCGGCCTCTTCGAACGGCGTAAACCAGAACGGCAGCGGATCCATATAGGTCTCGATGCGCTGGCGTTCGCTCTCGGTCGGCTGGACGCGACCATGACCGCGCGCGGCGAGGCGAAAGCGCTGCATCGGTTCGCAATAGAGCTGGAACACGATCGGCTCGGCCTTGGGGATGAACCCCATCTGCTCTGCGAAGTCGAGATAGGAGCGGTTGGCCATCTTGTAATAGCGCTGGTCCTCAGCAAAATCCTGGTGCCAGAAGCCGCCATTGCCGATGTAGCGCTGCAACTGGTCGGGATTGACTTCGCCCTTGCCGACGGAAGTGCCGTCCTTGCCGCGCCAGCCGGCCAGCGGGCCGATGCCCGGCGTGCGTTCGTGATTGACGATGTAGTCGGCATAGTCGGCATATCTGGCCGAGCCATCGTCCTCGACGAAGCCGGGCAGGCCAAGCCGAGCGCCAAGTTCGATCAGCACCGATTGGAACGGCCTGACATCTCGGTCCGATTCGACCACCGGATGGCGGATCGCGTCGCCCGGCCCGTCGGCATGGCTGATCGGCCGGTCGAGCAGGCTGATGCAGTCGTGACGTTCGAGATAGGTGGTGTCGGGCAGCACCAGGTCGGCGAACGGCACCGTCTCGGAATAATAGGCGTCGGAATAGATGATGAAGGGGATCTTGTAGTTACCCGCTTCGTCATGGTCGGTGAGCATGGCAATGGTCTCGACGGTGTTCATCGAGGAATTCCACGCCATGTTCGACATGTACATCATCAGCGTGTCGATTGGGTACGGGTCACCGGCCCACGCATTGCGGATGACCGTATGCATCAGCCCATGCGCGGCGAGCGGCGCATCCCAGGAATAAGCCTTGTCGATGCGCAAAGGCGTGCCGGCCTCGTCGACCAGGAGATCGTCCGGCCCGCAGACGAAGCCGAGCGGCATGCCGTCGAGCGGCGTCATCGGCCTGACCACCTTGCCGGCCGGCTTCGGTCCCGGGGGCGCCGAGCGCGGGTAGGGGGGCTTGAAACGGAAGCCGCCGGGCACGTCCACCGTGCCGAGCAGCACCTGCAGCAGGTGGATGGCACGGCAGGAGTGAAAGCCGTTGGAGTGGGCCGAGATGCCGCGCATGGCATGCATCGACACCGGCCGTCCCTTGATCGTCTCGTGCCGCCGTCCGGCCCAGTCGGTCCACGCAACCGGCAGTTCGATCGTCTGTTCGAAGGCGACGTGGGCGAGTTCGGCAGCGATCCGGCGGATGGTGTCGGCCGGAATGCCGCATCGTGCCGCGACCGCATCGGGTGCGTAGCTGTCGTCCATGTAGCGGTCGGCGATAAGCCGAAACACCGGCACGCAGCGGCGGCCGGCGAACGTGAAGCTGCCGGTCAACGCCGGCTTCGCATCCGCATCGGCTGCGTTGACGGTTGTCTTCGCCACTCTGTCCCACGCGAGAAGATTGTTGTCGCTGTCGCGCAGGAACAGCCCGTCGTCCGCCGCACCCGGCTCCTGGATGACCAGCACATGGGCGTTGGTGTAGCGGAGCAGATAATCGAGATCGACGCGGCCCGCCTTGAGCAGTTCGTGGATGAGGGCGAAGACGAAGAGGCCGTCGGTGCCGGGCCGGATCCCAATCCAGTCGTCGGCAATCGCGTTGTAGCCCGTGCGGCACGGGTTGATCGACACCACCTTGGCGCCGCGCGCCTTGAGTTTACCCAAGCCGATCTTGATCGGGTTGGAATCATGGTCCTCGGCGACGCCGAACAGCATGAAGTATTTCGTATTGTCCCAGTCCGGCTCGCCGAACTCCCAGAACGAGCCGCCGATCGTGTAGAGCCCGCCGGCCGCCATGTTGACCGAGCAGAAGCCGCCATGGGCGGCGAAGTTCGGCGTGCCGAACTGGCTCGCCCACCAGCCGGTCAGCGACTGCGACTGGTCGCGCCCGGTGAAGAAGGCGAGCTTTTTCGGATCGGTTCGGCGGATATTCGATAGCCGCTCGGTCGCAATCGAAAACGCTTCCTCCCACTCGATCTCGCGGAATTCACCCGAGCCCCGCAGGCCGCTGCGCAACAGCGGCTTCTTCAGCCGCGCCGGGCTGTAATGCTGCATGATGCCGGAGCTGCCCTTGCCGCAGATTACGCCGCGGTTGACCGGATGGTCCTTGTTGCCGTTGATGTAGCGCACCTTGCCGTCCTTGATGTGGACGTCGATGCCGCAGCGGCAGGCGCACATATAGCAGGTGGTCTTGGCGATGCTGTCGGAAACGGTTGGCGAGGTGTCGACACCGTCGCCTTCATCAGGCGCGCGTGTATTGGGAAGCGGCCGTTGCGACGGTGCGGAATTGGCCCCGCGCGGCGCAGCTGGATTCATGATGCCGGCGTGCTTTTGCTACCTGCGAATTTGGCCCGCGTCTTCGGTCCGGGGCCACGCATATAGTGTTCTTCAGGATGATATCGATCGCCGGCCAGCCGCCGCCTGAGGCCACGGGTCCAATGCGCAAAAAGGGATCTGAACCGCCCGATCATTTTGTTGGCCGCGATTTGTTGGCGAATTTTTTCTAACTTCGACTGAAAAAGTAGAATAAAGCTATCGATCCGTCTAATCAGTTGTTCTTGTAAATTCGATCGGAATTGGTTCTTAATGCACACATGACGCTGGACCAGTTGCGCATTTTCGTTGCCGTTGCCGAACGCGGCCATATGACCAAGGCGGCGGAGCTTTTGGGCATCTCCCAGTCGGCGGCGTCGGCGGCCATCCGCGCTTTGGAAGAGCAGCATGGCGTTCATCTGTTCAACCGTGTCGGCCGCAACATCGAGCTGGCTCAGACCGGCCACCGTTTCCTGCCCGAGGCCAAGGCGGTGCTGGAACGCGCCGCCGCCGCCCGAAATGTGCTGGAGCATGTCTCGCAGACGGTCGCCGGCAGCCTGTCGATCGCCGCCAGCCTGACCATCGCCAGCTACTGGCTGCCGCGCAGGCTGGCCTCTTTCCATGAAGCCTACCCGGCGGTGCGCTTAAGCGTCAGCATCGGCAACACCAGGCAGGTCGAGGCCAATGTGCTCGACGGCACCGCCGATCTCGGTCTGGTCGAGGGGCGCACCGAGTCAGACATCCTCCGCCGCACCAAGGTCGACGTCGACAGGTTGATGCTGGTCGTCGCCGCCTCGCATCCCGAAATCGCCGAGATCGCGCCGGGCCGCCCGGATATCAGAGGGCTGCGCTGGATCATCCGTGAGGGTGGTTCGGGCACGCGCGAGGTGCTGGAGGACCTGGCCCGCCGCGAGGGGATATCGCTTGGCGACCTGCAGATATTTCTGGTGCTGCCGAGCAACGAGGCGGTTCGCCAGGCGGTCGAGGCCGGCGCCGGCGCCACCATCATCTCGGACCTCGTCGTCGGACGCGCCGTCGCCGAGGGCAGTCTCCGGTCGGTGCCGCTCGAACTGCCGAAGCGCGACTTCGCCATGATCACCCATCGCGACCGCCAGGCAAGCCTCGCCCAGATGGCGCTCAAGGCGCATCTCGGCGCTGAGGCCGTCAGCAATCCGGCGTAAGCGATCAGGCGAACTTCCGCTGTGCATCCAGCGCCAGGCCAAGGCCGACCGAACCGAACATGTCGCCCTCGATAACGGCGGCTTGCTGCACCAGCGACAGGATTTCGCGCCGTGCCAGCGGGATGGCGGTCGAGCCGCCGGTGAGGAACACGGCGGTGATGTCGGACGCTTTCACGCCAGCATCGGCAATCGTCTGCCGCACCGTAGCGGACACCCGCTCGATGTCGGCGGCGATGGTCTCTTCCAGGCCGGTCCGCGAGATCTCGGCGGCGAAATGCGCGCCAGGCAGCGCCACCGTTACATCGGCCGAAGCCTGATCCGTCAGCGCGATCTTGGCTCGTTCGACGAGGCCGGCCAGCGCATGGCCGTAACGGTGCTCGACAATATGGATGAAGCGGTCGACAAGGTCGGCGCGGACGGCCTCGAAGCGGATTTGCCTCAGATGCGTCATCGCCTTGGCAGTATAGACGAGGTTGATGCGCTGCCACGTCGCGAGATCAATGAAATAGCTCGCCGGCAGGTTGCGCTTGCCGTCTTTTGTGGGCGAGAGATAGCCGAGCTTGGGCATGACATGGGCGATGCTGAGCAGCCGGTCGAAATCGGTGCCGCCAATATGGATGCCGCGGTTGGCCAGGATATCGTCCTTGCGGTCGCGTGAGCGGGCGCGTTGCGGCGAAACGCGCACGATCGAGAAGTCGGACGTGCCGCCGCCCATGTCGACGATCAACGCCAGTTCCTCGCGCTTCACGTCCTGCTCATAGTCGAGTGCTGCCGCAATCGGTTCGAACTGGAAGGCGATGTGCTTGAAGCCTTGCGCGCGCGCCGCTTTTTCAAGCTCGCTTTGCGCCTTGGCATCGGCTTCCACATCGTCGTCGACAAATTGCACCGGCCGGCCGAGCACAACGTTCTCCACCGGAGCGCCGGCATCTTCCTCAAGCCGCTTCTTCAAATGGCCGACGAACATGCCGACAATGTCGATGAAACCGATCTGCCGGGCCTTGATCCGCGTCTTCTCATGCGCCAGCGAACTGCCGAGCACGCTCTTCAGCGACCGCATCAGCCGGCCTTCGATGGCATCGGTGTAGTCGGCAATGGCGCGGCGGCCGAAATAGGTGTGACCGTCCTCGAAGTTGAAGAAAACCGCGCTTGGCAATGTCGGCTGTCCGCCTTCCAGCGCCACCAGCCGTGCCTGGCCGTTGCGGATCACGCCCACCGTAGAATTGGACGTGCCGAAATCGATGCCGCCAAATGCCTGGTGCATTGCAGCCTCCTGTCATTGGGTCGTCGCTGTGGCAGGCGTCCGCAAGGCGCGCGCCGTCCAGAGGCCTGACCGTTCTGCCGAATGATTGTGCGTGTTACCCGAGGGTTGGGAGGCGGCGGTCTATCGCAAGACTGAGAAAAGGGGAACCCCTTTTCCCCGGAAATGGGTCCTGCGCGTCAATCCCTGCGGAAAATCAGCCTGCCGAGCCATCCCGTGATCATGGCCAGCGACACGGAGAAGACGCCGTAGAGAAAGGAGTAATCATGCGCGACGCGGAAGATCGACTGTTCGAAACCCGATTTGCGGATTTCGAGCTGGGCCGAGCTTTCCTTGAGGAACAGGCCGCTCTTGAACAGGAACGCGCGGGCTTTATGCGTTCCAACCGGGACGTTGGGCGCCAGCCGCACCGTGGCGCGAAACAGGTTCTGCGACAGGAACTGCACGCCGCCGACATTCTCGCTGTAGAGGCCGGTCGCCGCCTTGCGCTCGCGCAGCGCCACGGTGAATTCCCCGATCGTCGCCGGACTGTCGGTTACGTCGGCCGGTTGCATGTAAAGGTTGGAGGCGCCGAGCGACAGCTGCTTGTAGCTGTTGGGTTCGGTGATGTCCTGCAGCGGCCGCGTCGTGGCGACGGAGTAGGATACCGGCACGTTCTCGAAGGTCTCGGATTCCAGGTTGACCCAGACGCCGAGCACGCGGTCCTTGCGGCGCACCACCACCGGCCGCGGCGGGCCTTCGAGCACGACGATGACGTCGTAGCGCCCCTGCCGCGCGACCAGCGGGTCGGGATTTTCCAGCGAACCGAAAATGGTCAGGTCGGCGCCGGAAAAACCGGCGGTGATCGACACGGCGTCGGTGGAGAGACCGATCTGGATGCCTTCCGGCAAGGGGTTCGGCGATTGCGCTGCGGCCGGCAGAGCGACGGCGATAAGCAAAGCGGCGGCCGAAAAAATCCCCCACCGCGGCATCAGTTCAGGCCCGCGGCGGTCAGCGAATAGAGGTTTGGCGGCGTGACGAAGAGATCGATGGCAAGCCGGATCGCGACCGCCAGCACCAGCAGCGCCAGCAGTGCCCTGAGCTGTTCGCCGCGCAGCTTCTGTCCTGCCTTGGCGCCATATTGCGCGCCGGCAACGCCGCCCGCCATCAGCAGGAAGGCAAGCATGACGTCGACCGTCTGGTTGGTGGTGGCGTGGACAAGCGTGGTGTAGGCCGAGGTGAAAATGATCTGGAACAGCGAGGTGCCGATGACGACGTTGGTCGGCACTTTCAAGAGATAGATCAGCGCCGGCACCATGATGAAGCCGCCGCCGACACCCATGATCGACGACAGGAAGCCGATGCCGGCGCCGAGCCCCAGCACCGGAATGACGCTGACGAACAGCTTCGAGGCCCTGAAGCGCATCTTCAGCGGCAGCCGGTGGATCCAGTTGTGCTGGCCGGATTTCTTCAAGACCGGCGCCGCACCGCTGCGCGTGGCGCGTAGCGCATTGACGCTCTCGACCAGCATCAGCCCGCCGACGGTGCCGAGCAGCACGACGTAGAGCAGCGAAATGAACAAATCGAGTTGGCCGAGCCGGCGCAGGAAGGCAAAGACAAAGATACCACCGGTCGAGCCGACGATGCCGCCGGCCAGCAGCACCCCGCCGAGCTTGAAGTCGAGCGTGCCGCGCTTCATGTGCGAGAGCGCGCCGGAGAAGGAGGAGGCGATAACCTGGTTGGCGCCAGTGGCAACGGCGATTGCCGGCGGGATGTTGTAGAAGATCAAGAGCGGCGTGATCAGAAAGCCGCCACCGACCCCGAACATGCCCGACAGGAAACCCACCGCCGCGCCCATTGCCAGCAGCACGAAGACGTTGACGGAAATTTCCGCGATCGGGAGATAGATGCCCACCCGTCAGTCTCGATCAGTTTGCCTGTCGGCGATTGCAGCCATTCCAGGGCATTGTCGCACCGAAAAGCCAATTCTTTCTTGCACCGCCGGGGCAGTGGGATCGAACCCCGCCGCCCTACCGAAACAAAAAACATCTCAAGCAGTTAACAGGCAAATGTATGGCAAGGGCGTCGCGTTAGCGACGCATCTGCCGTTATTTGTGCGCCAGCAGCGCCTTCACCAGCTTTTCGTCGATTTCGCCGGTCGCCTGCATCTTGTTGTCAGTCTGGAAAGCCATGATTGCGGTCTTGGTCTTGCCGCCCATCACGCCATCGGCGCCGCCGGCATCGTAGCCGTTCTTGTTGAGGATGAGCTGGATGTTCTTGACCGCCTTCTTCATGTCGACGCTGGCGGTGGTCTGCGGCGTGCCTTCCTGCCAGGATTCAGGAATATCGGCCGAGTTGGACGCCGGGTCGAGCGGCTTCGGCTTCCACAGTTCCGTGGCGGCGCGCGCCCGCTCCAGCTGTTCGGGGCGCAGCGCAGTGGCGACCTCGTCGCGCTTTGCAGCCGCATCCTTGTCGCCGGTCTTGGCGACGAGCGCGAACCATTTGTAGGATTCCTCCAGGCTCTGCTTCATGCCGACGCCCTTTGCCGCCAGGATGCCGAGATTGAACTGGCTGTCCTTGACGCCGACATCGGCCGCCGCCTGAAACCAGTGCGCGGCCGATTCATTGTCGGTCACGCCGTCGGCGGCCATGGCAAACAGAACGGCCAGATTGTGCATGGCGCTGGCATTACCCTGCGCGGCGGCGAGCTGGTAGAAGGTCTTTGCCTTCTTGACGTCGCGCGTGACGCCGATGCCCTTCTCGTAGAAATTGCCGATGCGGTATTCCGCCGGTGCGAAGCCGAGCTCGGCCGACTTTTCGTACCATTTGGCCGCTGCCGCCATGTCTTCCTTGACGCCGCGCGATTCAGCATAGCGCGAACCGAGCTCGAACAGCGCCTTGGCGTCACCGCCGGCAGCCGCGTCGCGCAAGGCTTGCGGGCCGGCATCGGCCGGAACGTCTATCTTGGCCACGACAGGTGTTGCCGCGGCATCAGCCGGCGGAACGGCGCCGGTAGTATCCGAGGCCGTCGTATCCGAGGCCGAGGGCGCCATGACGGCGGCCGCAGGCTGCGCGTCGGCAGCCGCCGGTTCCGCAGTGGCGGTGGTCGGCAGCATTGCATTTGGCGTGGGGGCCGGATCGGCCAAAGCCATCGGCGCGGGCTCCACCGCCGGCACTTCGGGCCCAGCGACCGAGGCGGCATTCATTGGCGCATCGTTGCCAGCTGCCGGTTCCCTGGGCTCCGCCTGCCTGACGATCCGGGCCGGCACGTCCTGCACGGCCACCTGCTGTTCTGCCTTGGGTTGGCTGGCAGCGTTGACCGAGGCAGTCTCGACCGGCTGCGAGGCGACGATCGGCGCTGTATCGTTGCTTGCGACCTCGACCGGGTCGGCGAAGAAGGCCTTGCCCAACTGGAGGCCGGCAAGCGCCAGCATGATCGCGACCGCTCCCATCAGGATCGGCTTGCGCCGCGCCTTGAGCAGGTCGCCGATACGAAGCGCCTTGACCGGGCCCTTCATGGTGGACTGGCGTTTCAGTGCGTCGGCCTCGGCGGCCGCGGCTTGCGCCGCGCGCCTGGCCGCGGCAATGAAGTCGGATTTCGATGCATCGCCGGAGTTTTGGCGCACCGGTGGGCCACGCTCGTCGCGCACGCGCTTCATGATGGCGTTGAGGTCGGGCGCGCCGGAGCCCGGCTCCAACGGCCGGTTGGCGAGCTTCGGATCGAGCGGCTCGTCGAGATCGACGCTCGGCATGTCGACATTGGGCCCCGAGCCGGCAAGCGGCGGCATGTCAGCCGGCTTCTTGCCCCTGAAGGCGCGCGCCAATCCTCCGAACAGCGACTTCTTGGCCGTGCCTTCGCCTTTCTCGGCAATCCTGTCGGAACCGAGCGCTGCCTGGGCAGCGGCCGCGGCAGCTTCGGCTGGCGAGCGCCGCACTGGTTCGCTGCCCATGACCGGGTCGCTACGCGTACCCGGGTCGCTGCGCATATCCGGCTCGCTGCGCATGATGGCGGCGGCGCGGCCGTCGAGATCGGCCATGTCTCCGGTCAGCGGCAGCGGCTGGTCGATATCCATCGACGGCGCGTCCTGCACCGAAATCTTGGAGGCGCGTGCAGCGCGGGCCCGCCGCGCCGGCTCGGCCTGGGCATCCAGAAGCTCGCTCACCGCCTCGGCCGGTTCGCTGGTCTCCAGCGAGCCCAGACGATCGACGATCTTGAGCAACGTGTCGTGGATAGCCTCGAATGTCCGTGAATTGCGCTCGTCCGAACGGCGCGTCAGCGCTTCCAGCGTCTTCAGATCCTGAGCAAGGCCGGTAACGGCCGCGGTGTTGGCGTTGGAATCTGCCAGCGAGCGCACGGCGCTCTCGGCTGCTTCGCGTGCCGCGCCCATGATGGATTCGCGGGTTCCGGCCAGCGACTTCTCGATTTCGTTGAGGCGCGGGCTGATGTCCTCGAATTCCGGCAGCGGCGTGCCGGGCTTCGACAGATGCGCCGATAGGCTGGAGACCTGCGCCTCAAGGCTGCGGATCAGTGCCGGATCGATGCCGGCGACCTGCGCGGCCGACGATTCCAGCCGGCTTGAAATGTCTTCGAGCCGGCTTTCCAGGCCGCGGATCGCCGCCTCGTTGGCAGGATCGGGAATGCGCGTCTCCATGCGTTGGGCGAGCGCGGTGAAGCGTGCATCGATGGCGTCCATGATGCCGGCGCTGTCAGCCTGCGGCTGGCGCTGGTCCAGCCGGTCGGCAACCTCGTCCAGCCGCCGCTCGAGATCGCGAAACAGCATGTTGCCCTGTTCGATGGCATCGCCCTGCCGACGTTCCATCATGCCCGACAGCACGTCGAAGCGCTGTTCCAGACCCTGGAAGATATAGTCGGCGTCGGGCATGGCCGGGGCGCGGTCGATCTTGTCGGCGATCATCGCGATCTGCTTGCCGAGGCGCTCCATCGCCTGTTCCGGCAGATTGGCGCGGCCGGCAAGCTCGTCGACCCTGTTCGACAGCGTGCTGAGACGGTCGAGAACCTCGCCGCTCGGACGAACCTGCACGACTTCCTCGATCTGCTGCGCCAGCGAGGCGATCCGCTTCTCGATGCGCTCGAACGGTTCGGGGTCGAAGGAATTGGCCTGTGCGGCGACGGTCGAGGCGACGATGGCGCGCGAAATCTCGTCGAGCCGTTCATCGATCAGGCCAAGCGTGTCGCCGCCGCGGTTGCTCTGCTGGCTGACGAAATGATCGACGGCGCCGGCAAGCGTGCGGACCTTTTCTTCCATCGAGCGCAGCGACAGCGATTCCGGCAGATTGTGGACCGCATTGCTGATCTGTTCGAGCCGGTCGGTCAGGGTCGAAAATCCGGGGCCGTCGGCGCGGTTGCGCTGGTCGGCGTCGACACGGTCCTCGAACGCGCTCCAGCGGCGGTCGAAATCGTCCCAGCGGCGGTCGACCTTGAGCACGCTTTCCTCGCGCGCCAATGTGTCGAGCGCCGTCTTTACCTGCTCGAGCTCGAGCCGCAGCATGTTGACGCTTCGGTCGTCGCTCTTCTCGGCCAGCGTCTGGATGGCGCCGGACAGCCGCTCGAATTCGACGCCGAGTTCGGCGCTGCCCTTGCCGGGCAAGCCGCCTGCCTGACCACCCGATTGGTTGCTCGCCTGGAAGGCCCGTTCGATGTCCTTGCGCAACGCGGCGAATTCGCGCTGCAGGCCGGCCGTCATCTGATGGCGCAGTTCCTCGCGCAGGCCACGCAATTCGCCGGCGATCTTGCCGACCACGGCGACGCTGTCTTCCTGGCCGCGCACGCGGTCGATGTCGCGCGCGATCGCCTGATAGTTCTGGTCGAAGCCGGCCGGCCCGGCGCCTTTCGGCCGCGGCGTGGGCTGCGGGTCCTCGTACCAGCGCGGCGGGGCGTAGGGCTGGGCGCTTGCGTAGCGCGGCTCTGCCGGCGGCCGGCGCGGATCGAAGCGCTCGGCGGCGTCCTCGCGCTTGCGCTCCAGCCGCTGCTCCAGCGTTTCCAGCGAGCGGTTCAATTCATCAAGTGTGGTGTTCGGCCTGCGCGGCCTGCCGGCGTTGAGTGTATCGAGATAGGACCGCTTGCTGTTCATCGATGCGTCCGTTTTTCAGAATGGCTGGCTTGCTGCCAGTTTCCCAAGTCCTTGTCGGGAACGAAGGCGGCCGCGCGGCACTGCTGCGGCGGAAGACGAGCTTCCCGGGCCAGGCCCGCTCTCCGAAAAACCGTGAAAAATTCGCTACAGGATAAACACGGGTGACCGACATCCGCACATTTCACCCATCGTGGTAAACAAGGTGTTAACCAAGCTTAAGAAGTTACGGCATTGCTGAAATACAGGCGGTGCCCGTTCGGACCCGGCGCCGGGGGTGCGGCATAAGGTTTCGCAATCCCAGAACGCCCTTGCGTCATGCGGCGGCTATCGATATAGAATTGACGTAAACGTAAGAGGGGCGCCGTTCGTGCCTTTTGCGATGAATTAGTTGAAACCACGACTGGAAGCATGCCCCCGCTTCCACTCAGGCGTTGCAAGGTCCGAGACCGCGATGCCACGACAGGGGAAAGCCAGTGACTATGAAACTTGTTTCGCCCGGCGAAGCCGCGGCCAACACCAACAATATGTCTGCCGAAGCCAGTGAGGAGCTCGTGCGCATCGGCGAGATGGCCAAGAAATACGGCGTGACGCTGCGCACGCTGCGTTTCTATGAAGACAAGGGCCTGCTCAATCCAAAGCGCGATGGGGCGACGCGGCTATACACGCGTCGCGACAAGGCGCGGCTGAAGCTGATCCTGCTCGGCCGCAAGGTCGGGTTCTCGCTACGCGACGTCAAGCAGATGATGGATCTCTACGATCCGACGGGATCCAACACCAAGCAGCTGCGGCTGGCTCTCGACAAGTCGGAGAAGCAGCTTGCCCGCCTGCAGAAGCAGCGCGCGCTGATCGACGACGCCATCAACGAGTTGAGCGGCTCGATGTCGGCCGTGCGCCAGATGCTGTCCGAGCGTTCGGCCCCGGCCAGCGCCGCCAGCTGATTTTGCTCCGCAGCTCCCGGCGAAAGCTTTGAACGGAAGAGCCGCGCGGCCGCCCGCGCGGCTCTTTTTGTTTGACCCCCCTTGCTTTGCGCAAAGCCATGCACCGCTCGTGCGACAGGCTGGCATAAGTAAATTTTGTCGCGGCGACTAAATTGACGTTTACGCAAACGTCAATTTTTGCTATCCCGCTTTCAACATTGGCCCGCATGCCGCCCCAACCTCATGTTTCGGGGCTCGATCTCGCGGCCAAGACCCGCATGGTGGAGGAAACACATGCCGATCTACAGGGCGCCGGTCCAGGACACGCTGTTCGTGCTCAACGAGGTGCTGGGCTATCAGCGCTACTCCAACCTTCCCGGATTTGCCGACGCGACGCCCGACGTTGTCGAGGCGATCCTCGCCGAAGGCGCCAAGCTCGCCGAAAACGTTATGCATCCTCTGAACCGCGTCGGTGACGTGGAAGGCTGCGTGCGCCATGAGGACGGCTCGGTGACGACGCCGAAGGGCTTCAAGGAAGCCTACGACCAGTATCGCGAAGGCGGCTGGATGGGACTGGCGGCGCCCGTCGAGTTCGGCGGCCAGGGGCTGCCCTATGCCGTGCACACCGCGGTTGCCGAATACATGGTTTCGGCCAACATGGCGCTGATGATGTATCCCGGCCTGACGCAAGGCGCGATCGCGGCGATCATCACCCACGGCACCGACGAGCAGAAGGCGACATGGCTTCCGAAGCTGGTCGAGGGGTCCTGGACCGGCACCATGAACCTGACCGAGCCGCATTGCGGCACCGATCTCGGTCTGCTGCGCACCAAGGCGGTGCCGAACGGCAACGGCACCTACAAGATATCCGGCCAGAAGATCTTCATCTCGGCCGGCGAGCACGACATGTCGGAAAACATCGTTCATCTCGTGTTGGCCCGCATCGAAGGCGCGCCGGCAGGCGTGAAGGGCATCTCGCTGTTCATCGTGCCAAAGCTGAAGCTCGATGCCTCGGGCAATCCGGGCGAGAAGAACACGCTCTCCTGCGGGTCGATCGAGGAGAAGATGGGCATCCACGGCAATTCGACTTGCGTCATGAATTATGACCAGGCCGAAGGCACGCTGCTCGGCGAGGCCAATGGCGGCCTGAAGGCGATGTTCACGATGATGAATGAAGCCCGCCTCGGCGTCGGCCTGCAGGGCCTGTCGCTGTCCGAGATCGCCTACCAGAACGCGGTCTCCTACGCCAAGGACCGGCTGCAGGGCCGCTCGCTGTCTGGCGCCAAGGCGCCGGACAGACAAGCCGATCCGATCATCGTCCATCCCGACATCCGCCGCTCGCTGATGACCATGAAGGCCTTCAATGAGGCCGGCCGCGCGCTGGCGCTGTGGACGGCGATCAAGTCCGACATCGCCCACCGCTCCGCCGACGACAAGGATCGCCAGGCGGCCGACGACTATACCGGCCTGCTGACGCCGGTGATCAAGGGCGTGCTCACCGACAAGGGTTTTGACCATGCAGTCATGGCGCAGCAGGTGTTCGGGGGCCACGGCTACATCGAAGAGCACGGCATGAGCCAGTTCGTGCGCGATGCCCGCATCGCCATGATCTATGAAGGCGCCAACGGCATCCAGGCGCTCGACCTCGTCGGCCGCAAGCTAGGTCTGAATGGCGGCCGCGCCGTGCAGGCCTTCTTCAAGGACGTCGGCGAGTTCTGCGAGGAGAACCGCGCCGACGAGAAGCTGGCGCCTTTCACCAAGGCGCTGAAGAAGGGCCTCAACGATCTGCAGGCGGCGACCATGTGGCTGGTGCAGAACGGCATGGCCAAGCCCGACAATGCCGGCGCCGCGTCGACCGATTACATGCATCTCTTCGGCCTGGTCGCGCTGGGCTATATGTGGGCGCAGATGGCCAAGGCCGCGCTCGGTAAGACCGGGGCCAATGGCTCCCAATCTGTCCACGAAAATGGGGCTTTTTACGATAACAAGATGGTGACGGCGCGCTTCTTCATGGAGCGGATCATGCCCGAGACATCGGCACATCTCGCCCGCATTTCCAGTGGTGCGGACACGCTAATGGCGCTGCCTGCGGAAGCGTTCTAGAAATGGCTGGCGTCCCCCTCCCCCTTGAGGTGAGGGTGGCCCGAAGGGCCGGGAGGGGTCCTTGCGTGCAGTGCGCCGGCTGGTTGGCGCTTTGGTAGGAGATGATCGCAATGCCCCAAACCCGCGTCAATTCCGAAGATAAGGTCGAGCACGTCATCGGCGACCCCACCCGACCGCTTCGCGGCCACCCTCCCCTCGAGGGGGAGGGGGACGTTGGCGCGGGAGAAACGGCATGACAAATCCAGCCGAAGTGCTCTCCTTGCCGAAGCCCGCCTGGGCGGCGGACGAGGTCGGCATGCTCTACGACATGGCGCACCGCTTCATGTCGGAAGAGATCGCGCCGCGCTACGACGAGTTCGAGAAGAACGAGATGGTCGACCGCGAGAGCTGGCGCAAGGCGGGTGCCGCCGGCCTGCTCTGCGCCTCTATGCCGGAGGAATATGGCGGCTCCGGCGGCACCTTCGCGCATGAGAGCGCCATCATCGAGGCGATCGGCCATGTCGGCGTCGACGGTTTCGGCATCGGCCTGCACAATGCGATCGTTGCTCCTTACATCCTTCATTACGGCTCCGAGGAGCAGAAGAAGAAATGGCTGCCGAAGCTGGCAACCGGCGAACTGATCGGCGCCATCGCCATGACCGAGCCGGGCGCCGGCTCCGACCTGCAAGGCGTCAAGACGCGCGCCGAGAAGGACGGCAACCAGTACAAGATCAACGGTTCGAAAACCTTCATCACCAATGGCCAACTGGCCAATTTCATCATCGTCGTCACCAAGACCGATCCGGCCAAAGGCGCCAAGGGCACCTCGCTGATCGTCGTCGAGGCCGACGAGGCCGAAGGCTTCGAACGCGGCCGCAACCTCGACAAGATCGGCCTGAAAGCCAACGACACGTCGGAGCTGTTCTTCAATGATCTGCGCGTGCCGACCTCGAACCTGCTTGGCCACGAAGAGGGACAGGGCTTCATCCAGCTGATGCAGCAATTGCCGCAGGAGCGCCTGCAGATCGGCACCGGCGCCATCGCCATGATCGAACGCGCCCTGGCGCTGACCATCGACTACGTCAAGGATCGCAAGGCTTTCGGCAAAGCGATCATCGAGTTCCAGAACACCCAGTTCAAGCTCGCCGAACTGAAGACCGAGGCCACCATCGGCCGCGTCTTCTACAATGATTGCGTCACCCGCCACATCAATGGCGGGCTGGATCCGGTGACGGCGTCGATGGCGAAATACTGGCTCTCGGACCTGCAGGGAAAAGTCGTCGACGAATGCCTTCAATTGCATGGCGGCTATGGCTACATGAATGAATATCCGATCGCCCGCATGTTCCGCGACGCCCGCGTCCAGCGCATCTACGGCGGCACCAACGAGATCATGAAATTGCTGATCGGCCGCTCTCTCTGAGAGCGACGTCGGCAAAGCAAGGAGCAAGCAAATGGCTGAAGCTTATGTCTATGACGCCGTGCGCACACCGCGCGGCAAGGGCAAGAAGGATGGCTCGCTGCACGAGGTGCCGGCGGTGCGGCTTGCGGCCAGGACGCTTGAAGCGTTGCGCGACCGCAACGGCCTCGACACTGCAAACGTCGACGACATCATCTTCGGCTGCGTCGATCCGGTCGGCGAAGCCGGCTCCGTCATTCCGCGTGCCGCCGCCTTCGAGGCCGGCTACGATAACAAGGCGCCGGGCATGCAGATCTCGCGCTTCTGCGCCTCAGGCCTCGACGCCATCAATTTCGGCGCCGCCAAGATCGCTCAAGGCGCCGACGAGATCGTCATTGCAGGCGGCGTGGAATCGATGTCGCGCGTCGGCATGGGCGCCTCGGGCGGCGCGTGGTTCATGGACCCGTCCGTCGGCCTGCCCGGCTGGTTCGTGCCGCAAGGCATTTCGGCCGACCTGATCGCCACCAAATACGGTTTTTCGCGCGACGACGTCGATGCCTATGCGGTCGAGAGCCAGAAGCGTGCGGGCAAGGCCTGGGCCGATGGCCGTTTCAAGAACTCCGTCATACCGATCAAGGACCAGAACGGCCTCACCATCCTCGATCATGACGAGCATATGCGGCCGTCGACCGACATGCAGTCGCTGGCTTCGCTCAACCCGTCCTTCGTCATGCCTGGTGAAATGGGCGGCTTCGACGCGGTCGCCGTGCAGAAGCACCCTGAGGTGGAAGAGGTCAACCACGTCCACCATGCCGGCAACTCGTCCGGCATCGTCGATGGCGCGGCCGCCGTACTGCTCGGCTCGAAGAAGGCCGGCAAGACGATGGGCCTGAAGCCACGCGCCCGCATCCGCGCCTTTGCCAACATCGGCTCCGAGCCGGTGCTGATGCTTACCGGTCCGGTCGACGTCACCGAGAAGCTTCTGAAGCGCGCCAAGATGAAGCTGTCGGATATCGACCTGTTCGAGCTTAACGAGGCCTTCGCCTCGGTGGTGCTGCGCTACATGCAGGCATTCGAAATCCCGCACGACAAGATCAACGTCAATGGCGGCGCCATCGCCATGGGCCATCCGCTCGGTGCCACCGGCGCGATGATCCTGGGCACGGTGCTGGACGAGCTCGAGCGCCGCGATTTGAACACCGCTCTGGTGACGCTCTGCATCGGCGCCGGCATGGGCACCGCAACGATTATCGAACGCGTCTGATTTTCGGCCGGAAGGAGAGAGACATGACTTATACAAACTTCACGGTCGACACGGACGCAGACGGCATCGCGATGGTCACCTGGAACATGCCGGACCGCTCGATAAACGTCTTCACCGAAGAGGTGATGAACGAGCTCGACAAGATCATCGACCAGGTGGTGGCCGACGCCGCCATCAAGGGCGCGGTGATCACCTCGGGAAAGGACAGCTTCTCGGGCGGCGCCGACTTGACCATGCTGCAGAAGATGCTGGCCGTATTTGCCAAGGAGAAGACCAAGGACCCGGAGAAGGCGGCACAGCTCCTGTTCGACAATGCCGGCCGCATGGGTGGCTTGTGGCGCAAGCTCGAAACGTCGGGCAAACCTTGGGTCTCGGCGATCAACGGTACCTGCATGGGCGGCGCGTTCGAGCTGTCGCTGGCCTGTCATGGCCGCGTTGCCGCTGACTCCGAAAAGGTCAAGATGGCCTTGCCGGAAGTCAAGGTCGGCATCTTCCCCGGCGCCGGTGGCACCCAACGCGTGCCGCGCCTGACCGACCAGCAGCAGGCGTTGCAGATGCTGACCACCGGCCAGACGCTGTCGCCGCAGAAAGCCAAGGCGATGGGGCTGATCCACGAGATCGCCGAACCCGGCAAGCTGATCGAGACCGCCAAAGCGATGATCAGGAACGGCCTGAAAGCCGTCCAGCCCTGGGACGAGAAGGGCTTCAAGCTGCCTGGCGGCCAAATCTATACGCCGGCCGGCTTCAATCTGTGGCCGCCGGCCATCGCCATCCTGCGCCGCGAGACCTACGGCAATTATCCGGCCGCCGCGGCCATCCTGAAATGCGTCTATGAGGGCCTGCTGGTGCCGTTCGACACCGGTCTGCGGATCGAACAGCGCTATTTCACCGAAATCATGCAGTCGAAGGAAGCAGCAGCGATGATCCGCTCGCTGTTCGTGTCGCTGCAGGAGCTCAACAAGGGCGCCCGCCGCCCGGCCGGCGTGCCGGAGACCAAGTTCAAGAAGATCGGTATTCTCGGCGCCGGCTTCATGGGTGCCGGCATCGCCTTTGTCACCGCCAAGGCCGGCATCCCGGTCGTCCTGCTCGACCGCGACATGGCGTCGGCCGAAAAGGGCAAGGCGCATTCCGACAGCCTGATCTCCGATCAGGTCAAGAAAGGCCGCGCCAAGCCCGAGGAGAAGGACAGACTTCTGTCGCTGATCACGCCGACGGCCGACTATGCCGATCTCGCCGGCTGCGATCTGGTGGTCGAGGCGGTGTTCGAGGATTCGGCCGTCAAGAAGGCTGCCACCGAGCAGGCCGAAGCCGTGCTGAAATCGTCAGCGGTCTTCGCCTCCAACACTTCGACCATCCCGATCACCGCGCTGGCCAAGAATTCGGCGCGGCCGAAGAATTTCGTCGGCATCCACTTCTTCTCGCCGGTCGACAAGATGATGCTGGTCGAGATCATTTTGGGCAAGAAGACCGGCGACAAGGCGCTGGCCACCGCGATCGATTTCGTGCGCGCCATCAAGAAGACGCCGATCGTCGTCAACGACACGCGCGGCTTCTACGTCAACCGCTGCGTGCTGCGCTACATGTCGGAAGCCTACAAGATGCTGATCGAAGGCGTTCCGGCGCCGATGATCGAGAATGCCGCCAAGGCCGCCGGCATGCCGGTCGGCCCGCTGGCGCTGACCGACGAGACGGCGATCGACCTTGCCCAGAAGATCATGAAGCAGACCATCAGGGACCTCGGCGACAAGGCCGTCGACCCCAGGCAGATGGCGTTGATCAACACGCTGGTCGACACCCATGGCCGCTTCGGCCGCAAGAACGGCAAGGGTTTTTACGACTATCCCGCCAAGCCTGCCAAGAAGAAGCTGTGGCGGGGCCTGAAGGATCTCTATCCGCAGCTGGAGGCCGAGAAGGTCGACTATGAGGAACTGCAGCAGCGCCTGCTGGTAACCATTGCGCTGGAAGCGGCCCGGGTGATGGAGGAAGGCATCGTCACCGATCCGCGCGAGGCCGATCTCGGGTCGATCCTCGCCTTTGGTTTCGCGCCATTCACCGGCGGCGCGCTGTCCTATATCGACGGCATCGGCGCCAGGGAGTTCGTCAGAATAGCCAAAGGCCTGCAGAAGAAATACGGCGCCGAGTTCAAGGCGCCAAAGCTGCTGCTCGACCTGGCCGAGAAGGGCGAGACCTTCTACCAGCGCTTCGATCCCTATGCGAAAGGCGAGGTGCAGAAGGCCGCTTGAGCTAGCGCCCCATGTACGTCTGGGGGCGCCTTGCGCGCATGATGGCCACGGCAAGGCGCCGTGGCCTTACGCGGTCGGTAGCGAAAGCCGACTGGCTTTTCGCTGCCTGCCGACCGAGATCGACTTCAACCTCCATCTCAACAACGCCCGCTACATGATGCTCGCCGACCTCGCGCATGACCCCGAAAATCGGAATCGATTTTCGGGGTCATGTGCCAAATCAAAATGCTACAGCGTCCTTGGCGCGTCCAACAGTACGCTTGCCCGCTCCGTTCAACCGCGACCGCCGACCGAGGCCGAGCGGGTTTTCATGAGCTCCGACCAGGGATTGCGCAGCCTTGCCAAGGCAGTTTGAGGCATCCATGACGACTTCGCCGCACACCGCTTTTTAGGGGATCGGGCCGCGCGCCGGTGGACAATCGGATGACCGCGCGTTAGAAGGAAAAGGTATTTTTTCCTGTTTTGAGGAGAGCGAATTGCTCTCGCATGACCGAGTTTGGGCAGCCATCGACGCTCTCGCCGAGCGCTATTCGTTGTCGGCCTCCGGCCTGGCCCGGCGAGCCGGTCTGGACTCCACCGCTTTCAACAAGTCGAAGCGGCTGTCCTCGGATGGGCGACCGCGCTGGCCCTCGACCGAATCGCTGGCCAAGATCATCGAGGCGACAGGCGCTTCGCTCGACGAATTCACCGGACTGGTCGAAGGCCGCGCCAAGACAGCTTCGGGCTCGTTAGCCCCGCAGCGTTCGGCGGTGCCGCTGCTCGGCTTCGCCCAGGCCGGCGCCGGCGGCTTCTTCGATGATGCCGGCTATCCCTCCGGCCAGGGTTGGGACCTTGTCGAGCTTCCGGCGCGGGCAACCGAAACCTCTTATGCGTTGAAGGTGCAGGGTGATTCCATGCTGCCGCTGTACCGCAATGGCGATGTGCTGATCGTCGAGCCCGGGGCCGCTACCCGAAAGGGCGACCGCGTCGTCGTCAAGACCAATGCCGGCGAAGTCATGGCCAAGGTGCTCGACCGCCAGACGACGAAATCGATCGTGCTGATTTCGCTCAACCCCGACCATCCGGACCGCGACATCGCGATGCGCGATGTCGAATGGGTGGCGCGGATCGTCTGGGCAAGCCAGTAGGTCTCGCGGTGCGTCTGCTTCAAATCCTCATAGCCCTCCTGGCGATCCCGGTGATGGTCGCCATTGTCGTCGCCGGCGGTCGCGCGCTGCATCGCGACGGCCCCGCCATTACTGTCGACCAGATCGACCCGGAAACCGAGGCCGTGCCCGAGGAGCCGGCGACGTCGGCGATCCCCGAGGTCCAGCCCGTCAAGCCTCCGATGCACTCGCCTCAGGTGCATTCGAGGGCGATCGATCCCGAGGCCATCGCACCGCCGCCGCTGCCGGTAGAAGAACTTGAACGGGTTGAGCCACGCGAGCCGCTGAGCGACCTGGCGCTGGCCGGACCGCCCAAGCCGCGTGGGCGCAGAGCGGTCGACGACTGGGGAGGAACAAAACTGTTCCAGCCGGTCGCGGCCGCCGCCGGCCTGATCGAAGCCAATGGTTATTCCGTGACGGTCTCCGGCATCGACATCGTCAGGCAAGACGAGACCTGCACCGAGGGCGGCAAGTCCTGGGCTTGCGGTATCAGGGCGCGCACCGCGTTCCGGTCTTTCCTGCGCGGCCGGGCCGTTGCCTGCAAGGTGCCGCCGGAGGCCGACCGTGCGCTGATCGCCGCCGAATGCCGCATCGGCAAGCTGGATGTCGGCCAGTGGCTGGTCGAAAACGGCTGGGCGCGCGCCACGGCAGGCGGCCCCTATGTCGAAGCGGGCGACAAGGCGCGCGCCGCCAAGAAGGGCGTCTTCGGTGCCGCGCCCGATCTTGGCGGCCTGCCACCGGCGCCAACGCCGGTTGCGGCATCGACGGCGTCGCAACCGATCCTCGATGCCCCGGCGATGGACACGCCGCCGGCCGGGACGGAAATTACGCCGCCAGCTGACCAGCCAGCGCCCGCTCAATGAGCGCGCGGGTTTCGGCGATGCCGTAGAGGGCTGCGAACGAACCGAAGCGCGGTCCGCGTTCCTGGCCGATCAGCACCTGGTAGATCATCTGGAAGAAAGCGCCCGAGACACCAGGGCCGCCGTCCGGGCTCTTCTTCGAATGGTCCTGATAGCGTTCGATCTTGCGCGCCACGTTGAGCGAAGCGTTCTGGATCGCTTCGCCGTCGGCGCCGGCCGGCAGGCCAGCAAGCGCGTTGCCAAGCGCTTCCAGCGCCACGCGTTCGACATCGTCGGCCGGCCGGAAGGTCTTCGTCGGCTTCACGAAATCGTCGAAGTAGCGGATGGCGAAACCGACCAGCTGGTCGAGTTCGGGATGCGTCGCCGGCGTCACGCCAGATGCATGGCGCGAGATGAAGCCCCACAGCACATCCTTGTTTTGCGCGTTGGAGGCGCTGACCAGGTTGAGCAGCAGCGAGAACGGCACCGGCATGTCGATGGAAGGCGGCTTGCCGTCATGCATGTGCCAGACCGGATTGCCCAGCCGCTCCTTCCAGTCCTGGCGCGGATAGGCGTTGAGGAAGGTGTAGTACTCGTCGACGGCGCGTGGGATGACGTCGAAATAGAGCTTTTTCGCCTGCCTTGGCCGCTGGTACATATAGAGGCCGAGGCTTTCGGTCGGCGCGTAGCGCAGCCATTCGTCGATGGTCAGCCCGTTGCCCTTCGACTTCGAGATCTTCTGGCCGTTCTCGTCGAGGAACAATTCGTAGACGAAATGCTCCGGCGCGCGTCCGCCGAGAATGTTGCAGATGCGGTCGTAGATCACCGCATTGGTCTGGTGGTCCTTGCCGAACATTTCGAAATCGACGCCGAGCGCTGCCCAGCGCATGCCGAAATCCGGCTTCCACTGCAGCTTGACCTTGCCGCCGGTCACCGAAAGCGTGGTCTCGGTGCCTTCATCGTCGAAGGTGATGGTGCCGGCCTTGGCGTCGACATGCTTCATCGGCACGTAGAGCACGCGCCCGCTCTTCGGCGAGATAGGCAGGAACGGGCTGTAGGTCGCCTGGCGCTCGGGTCCCAGTGTCGGCAGCATCACCGCCATGATCTGGTCGTAGCGCTCGGCTGCGCGCACAAGCATCGCATCGAAGCGGCCGGCCTTGTAGTACTGCGTCGCGCTGGCGAATTCGTAGTCGAAGCCGAACGTGTCGAGGAAGCGGCACAACATCGCGTTGTTGTGGTCGCCAAAGCTCGGATAGTCGCCGCCGAACGGATTGGGCACCGCCGACAGCGGCATATGCAGATAGGGCTCGAGGGCTGCGCGATCCGGCACATTGTCGGGGATTTTGCGCATGCCGTCCATATCGTCGGAGAAGCAGAGCAGCTTGGTCTTGACCTTGTTCCCGGTCAGCACGTGAAAGGCATGGCGCACCATCGAGGTGCGCGCGACCTCGCCGAACGTCCCGATATGCGGCAGGCCCGACGGGCCGTAGCCGGTCTCGAACAGGATGATCTCCGGGAAGTCGCCGCCCTTGTAGCGCTCGATGATCTTTTTGGCTTCCTCGAACGGCCAAGCCTTGCTTTCGGCGGCTGCCGCAAGCATTTCGGGGTTGAGATCGGCGATGTTTGATCCCGTCATGTCAAAGTTCCAGTCATGGCCGGCTTTCGCGGCTGGTAAGATTTTTCAACCGGGTCTCTAGGCGCGACAGGGCGGAGCGTCAACGATATCAGGCGTTTTCGTTGCGACGGCGCCGTAGCGTCCCTACCTTCGACCCTCACTATCAAGGAGTCTTGAATGCCGTTGCCGTCCACCCATGAAGCCCTGATCTACCTGATGGTCATCACCTCGGCTTCCGATCGCGACATGACCGATATCGAACTGGCGCGCATCGGCGACGTCGTCCGCAGCTGGCCGGTGTTCGAGGATTTCAAGCAGGACAGGCTGATCGCCATTGCGCAGGACTGCCAGAAGATGCTGCATGAAAAGGATGGGTTGGAAGGCGTGCTCGAGCGTGTCGCCGAGACTTTGCCCGAACGGCTGCACGACACCGCCTATGCCGCGGCCTTCGAGGTTGCCGCGGTCGATCTCGAAATGCGCATGGAGGAATTGCGGGTGCTGCAGTTGATCCGGCGTGAACTCGATCTCGACACGCTAACTGCCGCGGCCATCGCGCGCGGGGCGAAGGCCCGCCTGCGCACGCTGACCTGATCCAGCCCCTAGAGGAAGCTGACCGGGACCGGATCAGAAAAAGCTGACCGGGAACCGGATCAGAAGAAACTGACCGGGAACCGGATCAGAAAGAAACGACCTGGAACCGGATCAGAAGAAACTGACCGGGAAATAGCGGAGGTAGAATTCGGCGAAGGTGCCTTTCACCGATATCTCCTGCAGCGCGTAGTCCATGGCTGCGGCCAGCGCTGGGTCGCTGGCCCGGGTGGCAATGGTCATGCCGGAGCCCAGATATTCCGGCGCCAGGTAAGGGCCACCGGCGAAGCGGCAGCAACCGGCGGCGTCCGTGCCGCCCAGCCAGAAGGAAAAGCGCATGCCGTCGCCGAAGGCGGCATCGATCTTGGCGCTCTTCAAGTCGCTGTAGAGGTCTTCCGGCCGGTCGAATCGGATGATCTGCACGGTGCCGAAATAGTCGCGCAGCATCTTTTCATGCGCCGAGCCGGCCAGCACGCCGACCCGCTTCGAGCGCAATTTGTCGAGGATCGGCTCGGCGAAGGCCTTGGTCTTCGGCATGATGAAGCGCGCCGGAAACTGTAGATAGGAGCGCGAAAAGCTGTACTTCGCCCGCGTCTCCGGCGTAGCGGCGATGCCGGCGATGATCGCCTCGCCTTCGCCCTTCTGCAACGCGTCGTCGAGTTCGGCCCAGGGCAGCGCCTGGATCTGGCATTTGTCGGCGATGTCGAGTTCGGCGCAAATCGCCCGCGCCAGGTCGATGTGGAAGCCGGACAATCGGCCCGTGCCGTCGAGAAAGTTGAAGGGCGGGAAATCGGTTGTGGTGAGGAACCTGAGCCTTGGCAGCGCCGAAAGGTCCGGTTTCGGCAGCCGCTCCTTGGCATCCCAAAGCACCGGTACCTGCGGTTCCGCGGCTCGCGCAGCGCCGGCAAACGGCTGCACTCCCATCAGCATCGACAGTAAGGCGATGGCTATCCAGCGAGGTGTCACGAAAAAACTCCGCCCGTCTTGGCCGTTGGCTTGTGATACGAAAACGGCGCAGGCACAATTGTTTTTGATTTCAACGGGCAAATTTCGGGTTATGCTTTGGTGAGGTTGCAAATAGCCGCACAGAGTCGGCCCGAGGTTGGCGGTCGCTGGCGTTAGAAAAGCTAAGGATGTGGCTATGCAATCCGGGGTTGATGGCGAAGTGCGGGTCAGGCACGTAGCATCGGTCTCAAGAGCGGTAGGCAACATGGGGTAGATGTTGCGATGGGTTATTTTGACCGGACACTTGAATATATTGACCGGGTGCAGCGTGCCGACACGTCGGCTGCGGTGTGCGAGCAGCTACTTAGTGTCACCTCGAATTTCGGATTGACGGCCCTGATAGCCGCAACGGTGCCGCAGCCCGGTACACCAAGCAGCCAGACGAAGGACCATGTGCTGCTCTGCGATTGGCCTAGCGAATGGCTGGAGCGTTACTTATCGCGCAACTACGTCGACCACGATCCGGTCGTCAGCCATTTGAAGCAGTTTCGGGCGCCATTCCAATGGCGCGATGCCGTTCAAAGCATGCCCGCCGACAAGAGCAGCGCCGAGGTAATGCGCGACGCCCGGCAGTTCAAGCTGCGTGACGGCCTCGCCTTCCCGCTGATCACGCTCGAAGGCCAGATCGCGCTGGTCTCGCTGGGCGGTGAGGCGGTCGAACTGTCCGAAGCCGAATTCGCAATGGTCTCGCTGGCCTCCACCTATGCCATCGGCCGCGCCATGCAGCTTCAAACGACGGCCGGCAAATCTATCGATCACATTGAATTGACGCCGCGCGAGCGCGAATGCCTGCAATGGGCGGCGGTCGGAAAATCCGAGTGGGAGATTTCGCAGATCCTCGGCATCTCGGAGCATACCTCTGAGAAACACCTTCTCAACGCCAAGAGCAAACTAGGCGCCGCCAACCGCGTGCAGGCAGTCGCCGAAGCAGTCAGGCACGGCTATATCAGCTAGGCCGGTTCTGGCGGCCCGAAATTTATGGCCGCATTGTCGGCGTCATATCTTCAGAAAAGACCGGCCCCTGTCGTCCTCTTGAGACGGCTAATGCTTTCTTAACGCCAAAAGCAGACTCGGCGTCGCCAACAGGGTGCACGCCATCGCGGAGGCGTTTAGGCGCAGCTATATTAGCCATGTCGGCTGTGGCAGCCTGGAAATCCTTGCCAACACCTTCGCGCAATTTTTTCGGGAAAGCCCGGCCGTATCTTCCTCTTAAGCCCAGGAGACGGCTAATGCTATTTTCCCTTACCACTCAACAACTGATGGAACGTCCCGACCTATGGGAGGCCGTCCATCGCCTGCGTTACAAGGTCTTCGTCGATGAGATGCGGTGGACCGATCTCGATCGCCCGGACGGCCTCGAAATCGATCAATTCGACCATGATGAGGCCGAACACCACCTGGTCATCCGCAATGGCGAGCTTGCAGGCTATCATCGGATGCTGCCGACCACACGGCCGCATCTCCTTAGCGATGTGATGCCGGAACTCTGCGAGGGAAAGCGCCCTTCGGGACCGAATGTCTGGGAGCTAACCCGTTACGCGGTGGCGCCAGGCTTTCGCGATGGCAAGCGCGGCGTGTCTACGGTCGGCACCGAACTGATCGCCGGCTTCGTCGAATGGGGCCTTGCTCGCAATGTCGATCAGGTCATTATCGAGGTCGAGCCGGTGTGGGTGCTGCGGACGCTGCAGTTGCACTTCCTGGCGACGCCGCTCGGTTACCAGCGCACCTATGGCAACCAGCAGGTCGTCGCCACACTGCTGACCTTCAACGAGCATACGCTGGATGTCGTGCGTTCGCGCCGCAACCATCACGCCCCGGTGTTGGTCAGGGGCACCCCCCACATGCTCGGCATGCGGCAGGCGTCGTGAGACTGTCTTCACCCGACGCGCTTTAATGCATGTCGCTCAAAGTGGCCCCGGTTTTGAGAGAACGACATGCATGAAACAAAGACCTAAAGCGCGTCGCGTGAATCCGTTCAAATGCGATGCGCTTTAGACAATGGCCACAGAGCCCACCTCCGTGTGGGGGTGGGCTCTGTAATTTCAGCCTCTGCCTATCGAGGCCAGTCTCTACTTCTCGAGAAACGACGGCCCTTCGCCGACGATCTTCTTATCTTCCTTGCCGATGGCGTCGAGATCGCGCCCATCATAGGGCAGTGACAACAGGATGCGCCGCATGACGGCCAGCCGCGAGCGTCGCTTGTCATTGGCCCGCACGATGATCCAGGGCGCGAACTGTTTGTGCGTGCGCTCGACCATCTGGTCGCGCGCCTTGGTGTAGTCGTCCCATTTGGTGATGCCGGCAATATCGATCGGCGAGAACTTCCAGTTCTTCAGCGGCGACCAGCGGCGGTCGTGAAACCGTTCGAGCTGGGTCTCGCGGCCGATGTTGAGCCAGAATTTGAAGAAATAGATGCCCTCATTGGAGATCATCCGCTCGAAATGCGGCGTCTCGTCGAGGAATTTTGCATGCTGTTCCGGTGTGCAGAAGCCCATCACCGGCTCGACGCCGCCGCGGTTGTACCAGGACCGGTCGAAGGTGACGAATTCGCCCGATGTCGGGAAATGGGCGACGTAGCGCTGGTAGTACCATTGCCCGACTTCGGTTGGGGTCGGCTTGGTCAGCGCCACGTTGCGCGCGGTTCGAGGATTGAGATACTGGCGCAGCACCGAGATGGTGCCGCCCTTGCCGGCGGCATCGCGCCCCTCGAACAGCGACATCACTCTGCTGCCGGTCGCCTGCAGCCAGGCCTGCGCCTTGACCAGTTCGATCTGCAGCCGCTCCAGCGTCTCGTCATACTCCTCGCTCTTCATTTTCTTGTCGTAGGGGTAGTCGCCTGCGGTCAGTTTGTGGTCCTCGATCCAGCTGGGAAGCTCGGGGTTTTCGATGTCGAACTCCCGCTCCTTGCCGTCCACCTTGATCTTCAGCGGCCCCTTTGCCGGCTCTGCGGCGGGACTTTCCTTGGCTTTTTTCATCGAGACGAACCTTTCCAGCTTGCGGACTCATGCTATGGGGGGCCTCAAACCCGGTCCAGCGGAAGTTTCGGCGGGACCGGCGCAGAAGCACGGAAAGCACGAATGGCTGACACCGGCGCAGAGCGGACAACCACGGGGCAGGCCGTCGCCGGCCGGCTGTGGAACAGCCGATGGCTGCTTGCCGCCGGTGCGATCGCCATCCTGGCCGTTTATGGTTTTGCCGGTATCTCCGCCTATGTCGTCCTGGCTGCGTTGACGGTGCTGCTGGCCGCCGCGCTTCTGCCAACCGGAGGCGCCAGCCGGTCTGCTGAGACCATTGCCACGATCGAGGCGAGCGGGCTGCAGCGGCTTTCCGGCGAATATCTTGCGGCTGCCGTTGCCGATCCGCTGATCATCTTCGACCGCACCGCCACCATCGTCCACGCCAATGCCGCCGCCTTTGCCGCCTTTGTCGGTATCGCGCCCGGCCTGTCGCTGTCGCTAAAATTCCGCGCGCCGGAAATGCAGGCCTTGCTGGACGGCGTGCTGTCGGGAACCGTCGCCTCCGATGCCGTCGACTACACCGAGAAGCTGCCGGTGGAACGGGCCTACCGGGTCAGCGCGTCCTCGGTCGGCCACGCCACCGATCTCTATGTGCTGGTATTCAAGGACCAGAGTGAGACGCGCCGCATCGACCGCATGCGCGCTGACTTCATAGCCAATGCCAGCCACGAGTTGCGCACCCCGCTTGCTTCAATCTCGGGCTTCATCGAGACGTTGCGCGGCCCGGCCCGCAACGATCCGGCGGCGCGCGAGCAGTTCCTGCAGATCATGCAGAACCAGACCGGCCGCATGGCGCGCCTCATCGACGATCTCCTGTCGCTGTCGAGGCTTGAAATGAAGCCTTACCTGAGGCCGGGAACCGAGGTCGATCTGCGCCAGACCATCGACAGCGTCATCGATTCACTAGGCCCGCTCGCCAGCGAGAACGGCGTCGTCATCGAACGCGACTACGCCGAAGGGCCGCTCGACGTGCCCGGAGACCGCGACGAGCTGTTCCAGGTGTTCGAGAATCTCTTGGAAAACGCCTGCAAATACGGCCAGCCTGGCGGACGCGTCACGGTGTCGATCGCGCGGGGCGAGGCCGGCCCGGAACCGGGCATCGATGTAACCATCAGGGACTACGGCCCGGGCATCCCGGAAGAGCACATACCGCGCATTACCGAGCGCTTCTATCGCGTCGACGTGGAGAGCAGCCGCACGCAGAAAGGCACCGGTCTTGGCCTGTCCATCGTCAAGCATATTCTGACGCGCCACAACGCCCGGCTTTCGATCAAGTCGGAGGTTGGCAAGGGCGCGGCGTTCACGGTCCATTTGCCGGCAGGCTGAGGCGGTACTATCTGCTAACTGCCTGTTTCTTCTTTCTGTCATCCGGCTAGCGTATCAGCACAGGGTCGAGGAAAACGACTCAAAAGGCCAAAGATTTAAGGAAGGCATTTCGCCCATGCAGTCCGTACACATTGTCAGCGCCTATGACGAAGAGCTGAAATACCTGGCGAAGCGCATCGCTGCGATGGGCGGCCATGCTGAGCGCATGGTCGAGCAGGCGATCCAGGCGCTGGTCAATGCCGATCCCGGCCTCGCCCAGAAGGTCATTCGTGACGACATCGTGCTTGACGATGGCCAGCGCGAAATCGACGACAAAGCCATCGTCATCATCGCCAAGCGACAGCCCATGGCGACGGATCTGCGCGAGATCGTCGGCGCCATCCGCATTTCGGCCGACCTCGAACGGGTCGGTGACCTCGGCAAGAACGTCGCCAAGCGTGTGGTCAGCGTCATTGACGGCCGCCAGCCGACCAGCCTGTTTCGCGGCCTCGAGGCGCTGGCCGAACTCGCTTTGACCCAGCTCAAGGAAGTGCTCGACGTCTATGCCTCGCGCTCGGTCGAGAAAATAGGCTTCGTTCGCGACCGCGACGACCAGATCGACGCCATGTACACCTCGCTGTTTCGCGAATTGCTGACCTACATGATGGAAGATCCGCGCAACATCACGCCGTGCACGCATCTGCTGTTTTGCGCCAAGAACATCGAGCGCATCGGCGACCACGCCACCAACATTGCCGAGACGATCTACTACATCGTCACCGGCGAGCAGTTGCCGGCCGAGCGTCCCAAGGGCGACAAGACCGACAAGGTTGCCCTGCCGGCGCTGCCGGTGAAGTGATCGCGCGCCCCTCGAATGCTTAATCATATTGCGCTAAACTGCCCGGATGTTAGCGTCTCGGTTCCTGGCCAAGGCCAGGCGCTCAGGAGGCTGCGATGGAATATGTCCGAGAGTTCAAGCCGGCGCCGGCATCGTCCGGCATCATCGCGTCGAGCGTCTACACCGCCGGCAAGCGCATCGCCGACATACCGATCGAGGAAGCCGGCGAATGGGCCAAGAAGTCGGGCCATGTCGTCTGGATCGGGCTGCTCGAACCCGACCGCGAGCTTCTGCTGCGCGTCAAGGCGCAATTCCATTTGCATGAGCTGGCGATTGAAGACGCCGAACATCCGCACCAGCGGCCGAAGATCGAGCAATATGGCGATGCGCTGTTCATCGTTGCCCGCACTGCACAGCTGATCGACGGACGCGTCACCTTCGGCGAGACGCATCTGTTCGTCGGCTCAGGCTATATCGTCAGCGTCAGGCATGGTCCCTCGACCTCATACGCCGCCGTGCGCCAGCACTGGGAAAGCTGTCCGCACTCACTGGCCAAGGGCGAGGATTTCGTCCTCTACGCCATTCTCGACTTCATCGTCGACAACTACATGCCGGTGCTCGAGCAGATCGAGGACGAGGTCGAGGCGATCGAGGACAGGGTGCTGCTGAAGCCGATGACCGGTCCCGACATCGAGCGGCTCTATATGCTGCGCCGCGATCTGTTGCGCCTGCGCAATGCGGCGCTGCCGCTGGTCGAGGTCTGCCGCCGGCTGACCAGCGCCGACCTGCCGCAGATCCATACCGCCATGCATCCGCTGTTTCGCGATGTCACCGATCATATCCGCACCGTGCAGGAAAAGATCGACAGCCTGCGCGAGGTTCTGGCCTTCGCTTTCGAAGCCAGCCTGCTGGTCGGCCAGAGCCAGGAAACCGCGAACACCAAGAAGCTGGCCTCATGGGCCGCGATCCTGGCGGTGCCGACGGCGCTCGCCGGCATTTACGGCATGAATTTCGACGACATGCCGGAGCTGAAGATGCAATACGGCTATCCCGTCGTATTGGTCTCGATCGCGCTGATCTGCTCGTTTTTGTATTGGCGATTTCGGAAGAGTGGGTGGCTGTGATGGTAGGCAGTAGGCAGTAGGCAGTAGGCAGTAGGCAGTAGGCAGTAGGCAGAATAAGGTAGCGCCTCACGAGCGCTACCCCATTCCCTACTGCCCAGTCCCCAATCCCTATTCCTAACTACCGGCTTCTGCGCCGCTCTGAAGCCGGCTGGAACGCCACCCTTGCGTGGTACTTGCAGTAAGGTCCGGTTTCGGCCGCCTCGTTGCCGCAGAAGTTGAAGTCTTCCGACAGCGGGTCGCCATTCGGCCATTTGCAGGTGCGCTCGGTGAGATCGGTGAGCTGCAGATGCCGCGAGATCGGCACGACGACGTTTTCGACCGGGCGGATGTAGTGGCGCGCCACTGGCTCGGCGTCGAACTGCGCCTGCAGCGCGTTCGCCCCGATCGACGTCGTGACATGGCGCTGCGTGGTTGCGGCGCGCGGCACCGATTTCTGGATCGAAGATCCCTGCGTTGTCTTCTTCTGACGCGCCGGCGTCGCGGTCGAGCGTCCGCGGCCCGACAGCTTCAGCCGGTGCACCTTGCCGATGACCGCGTTGCGGCTGACCCCGCCGAGTTGTGCGGCGATCTGGCTTGCGCTCAAGCCCTCCGACCACAGTTTCCTGAGAAGTTCGACCCGCTCGTCAGTCCAGTTCATGAGACCGCGCTCCTGCTAAGTGTGCGGCAGCCGCAATCCGTTCCCGACCCGGCAATCTTTGCCGGGGCAGACACCACATATATTAGGTGATTAGGTCCGCCGCACGAAATCTAGTTATTTCCCGACTACAATTACCTCATGTGTTGACTCGGTGACAAGAGTCCCAGGTGCAACACGAATCGGTTTTTTAGGTTTTCCCCAACTTGCCCGGTCGCTTATGAGCCGGCGTCTCGTCGGGAGCTGGCCAGGCGCCTCTGCACGACGTTTTCGTTGACTTCATGGCCGAAAAACACGATAAGCCGCAAAGGCCGCCGCTTTGGCGGCTTTTTTGATTTTTCCGGTACCGGAGACGCATATAATGAGCGGTTCGGCGCTTTACGAGACCTTTGCCCGCGCCCCTTTGGCCTTCGATCATGGCGAAGGCACCTGGCTGGTTACCGACAAGGGCGAGCGATATCTCGATTTCGCTGGCGGCATCGCGGTCAATTCGTTGGGCCACAGCCATCCGCATCTGGTCTCGGCGCTGACCGAACAGGCGGCCAAGCTCTGGCACGTCTCCAATCTCTACGAGATCCCGGGGCAGACCCGGCTCGGCGAGCGGCTGGCTGACGCCACCTTCGCCGACAAGGTGTTCTTCACCAATTCCGGCGCCGAGGCGCTCGAATGCGCGATCAAGACGGCGCGGCGCTACCAGTTCGTCAAGGGCCATCCCGAGCGCTTCCGGGTCGTCACCTTCGAAGGCGCCTTCCACGGCCGCACGCTGGCGACCATCGCCGCCGGCGGCCAGTACAAATATCTCGAAGGTTTTGGGCCCAAGGTCGAAGGCTTCGACCAGGTCGGCTTCGACGACATCGACGCCGCCGAGAAGGCGATCACACCAGAGACCGCCGCGATCCTGATCGAACCGGTGCAAGGCGAGGGCGGCATCCGCCCGGTGCCGACGCAATCCTTGAAACGGCTGCGGCAGCTCTGCGACCAGCACGGCCTGCTGCTGATCTTCGATGAGGTCCAGTGCGGTATCGGTCGCACCGGAAAGCTGTTCGCGCATGAATGGACCGGCGTGACGCCCGACATCATGGCGATTGCCAAGGGCATTGGCGGCGGCTTCCCGATGGGCGCGTGCCTCGCCACCGACGACGCTGTCGTCGGCATGACGGCAGGCGTGCATGGCACCACTTTCGGCGGCAATCCGCTGGCCATGGCGGTCGGCAACGCTGTGCTCGACGTCGTGCTGGAAGACGGCTTCCTCGAAGACGTCCAGCGCAAGGCATTGCTGATGAAGCAGGGCCTGGCGGCGGTCGCCGACGAATTTCCTGATGTCATCGAAGGCATCAGGGGCAGCGGCCTGATGCTTGGCCTGAAATGCGCCATGCCCAACACCAAGGTCAACATGGCGCTGCGCGACCAGCATCTGCTGGCGGTGCCGGCCGGCGACAACGTCATTCGTCTGCTGCCGCCGCTGACCGTCACCGACGCCGAGATCGGCGAAGCGCTCGATCGCATCCGCGCCGGCGCCAAGGGCCTGACCGACGCCATCGCCGCGGCCGCCGCGAAGTAATCCCGAGAACCATTCCCGATGAGCCTTCGCCATTTCACCGATCTTTCCGCCGTTTCCGAAGGCGATCTGCGCCTGATGCTGGACGATGCGGTGGTGCGCAAGGCGCGCCTCAAGGCCGGCGAACGGACCAAACCGCTCGAAGGCAAGGTGCTGGCCATGATCTTCGACAAGCCGTCGACGCGCACGCGCGTGTCCTTCGACGTCGGCATGCGACAGCTCGGCGGCGAGACCATCATGCTGACCGGGACCGAAATGCAGCTCGGCCGTTCCGAGACCATTGCCGACACCGCCAAGGTGCTGTCGCGCTATGTCGACGCCATCATGATCCGCACCACGTCGCATGAGCGGCTGCTCGAGCTGACCGAGAATGCCACGATTCCGGTCATCAACGGGCTGACCGACGACACCCATCCCTGTCAGCTGATGGCCGACATCATGACCTTCGAGGAGCATCGCGGTCCGGTTGCCGGCAAGACCATCGCCTGGACCGGCGACGGCAACAACGTGCTGCATTCGCTGCTCGAAGCTTCGGCGCGGTTCCGCTTCAACCTGAACGTCGCAGTGCCGGAAGGCAGCGAGCCGGCGCAAAAGCATATCGACTGGTCGAAGAGCAATGGCGGCAAGCTGCACTTCACCCGCTCGCCCGAGGAAGCCGTCGACCAGGCCGACTGCATCGTCACCGACTGCTGGGTGTCGATGGGCCAGGAACACCGCGCCCGCGGCCACAATGTCTTCTCGCCCTATCAGGTCAATGCGGCGCTGATGGCCAGGGCCAAGCCCGACGCCCTGTTCATGCACTGCCTGCCGGCGCATCGCGGCGAGGAAGTCACCGACGAGGTCATCGACGGTCCGCATTCGGTTGTCTTCGACGAAGCCGAGAACCGGCTCCACGCCCAGAAGGCGGTTTTGGCCTGGTGTCTGGGCGCTTGATCTCCAGGCGCTTGATCTCCAAGCGCTTGATCCGGGGCGGCGCGATGCCTATTTGCGCCCCATCACGCAAATCAAGCGCGTTTGGACGCATGCACCCCTCCGGGGCCGCATGGCCGCGCCCTGGAGCTTTGTCATGTTGGAAACGCATCAAGTGACTGAACATCACCCCAAACTCGGCGAGTTCGGCTATGCCGGCGACGATCATGTCGTACCCTTCGAGGTCGGCCCGCTCGACGTGCGCGGCCGCACCGTGCAACTCGGGCCGATGCTCGACGCCATCCTCAACCGTCACGACTATCCCGAGCCGGTCGCCCGCCTGCTCGCGGAAGCCTGTGTGCTGACGGTGCTGCTCGGCACCTCGCTCAAATTCGAAGGCAAGTTCATCCTGCAGACCCGCACCGACGGCCCGGTCGACATGCTGGTCGCGGATTTCTCCACGCCTTCGGCATTGCGCGCCTATGCGCGTTTCGACGCCGACCGGCTGGAGGCCCTGGTGGCCGCAGGCCAGACCTCGCAGCAGACGCTGCTGGGCAGCGGCGTTTTGGCGCTGACCATCGACCAGGGCGCGCACACGCAGCGCTATCAGGGCATCGTCCAGCTCGACGGCGAGACGCTGGAGGACGCCGCGCGCACCTATTTCCGCCAGTCGGAGCAGATCCCGACCGACCTCAGGCTGTCGGTGGCCAAGCTTCTGACGCCAGGTCCCGGCGGCGCTCGTGAGCAGTGGCGCGCCGGCGGCATCCTGGCGCAGTTCCTGCCGCAGTCACCCGAGCGCATGCGCGTGCCCGACATTTCGGGCGGCGACGGCGATCCGCGTGACGTGACGCAGGAGCCGGCCGACAATTCGTGGCGCGAGCTGGTGGCGCTGCTCGGCACCATCGAGCCGACCGAGCTGATCGACCCGACCATCGGCGCCGAGCGGCTGCTCTACAGGCTGTTCCACGAACATGGCGTGCGCGTCTTCGGCGGCGTGCCGGTCGCCGACCAATGTTCCTGCTCAAGGGACAAGATACGCGGCATCCTCGAGGGGTTTTCCGCGCAGGAGATCAAGGACAGCACCGAAGATGGCGGCATCCACGTCGCCTGCGAGTTCTGCTCGAAGCAGTACGACTTCGACCCGGCGGAGTTTGCAACTCAGTAGCATCTCTTCCTTCTCCCCGTTCACGGGGAGAAGGTGCCCGAAGGGCGGATGAGGGCAGCGCGAACTTTGGTGAATGGCCGCGCATAGCCTAGGTCATGTGCGTGGAAGATAACCTCATGACTCTGGCGCTGCCCCTCATTGCCCTGCCGGGCATTTCTCCCCGTATAGTGACGGGGAGAAAACCCCTAATTCACCGTCCGTCGGGTCCCCGGCAGATCCAGCGAAAACGCGGGAATAGCGACGTCGAACGTCTCGCCCTTTTTGTTGCGCATGGTGTAGTGGCCGACCATGAAGCCGGAGGGCGTCGAGAGCGGGCAGCCTGACGTGTATTGATAGCTGTCGCCGGGATTGAGCTCAGGCTGGTCGCCGACCACGCCGGCGCCGCGCACTTCCTCGACCCGGCCGCTGCCGTCGGTGATGTGCCAGTAACGCGCCATAAGCTGCACGAAATCGTCCGACTGGTTGTCGATCGTCACCTGGTAGCCCCAGACATAACGGTTCTCCGCCGGGTCCGAGCGGTCCTCCAGGTAGAACGGTCTGACCTGCACTTCGATGTTGCGCGTGACGGCGCGGTACATGGGCTGCTCCGGTTGCGCAGCAAGGAACATTTGTCGCGCTATGCGGTTTGATACGCGCACAACGGCATGTCCTGCCAGCCTCAAAGCGGAGGTGCCGACAAACAATGTCATTTAAGTGACACATGACAGTGTTGGTGTGCGCAAACCTTGCCGGCGACTCAAGGCCCATCTGTCGACTGACAAAGCAGCCGCGAGCGGCCTTTCCGGAGTGACCAGATCTCATGGAACCAGCTCTCACAGCCGCCTTCGCTTCCTCCGCTTTGCTTCTTTCCAATCTCGCCAGCATCCTGCTTGCTTCGTCGAAACTGCAAGCGCGTCGCCTTATCCCTCCGCCGTCCGACGAGCAGCCACCGGTCTCGATCGTCGTGCCGTCGCGCGGCGTGGAGCCGTTCACACAAGAGACGCTGCAGCGAGCCTTCTCGCTCGACTGGCCGCGCTACGAACTGATCTTCTGCGTCGCTCACGCCGACGATCCCGTCGTCAAACTGATAAACAGGGCGATCGTCCTGTTTCCCAACGTGCCGGCCCGGCTGCTGATCGGCGACGACCGCGTCAGCAGCAACCCGAAGCTCAACAACTGCGTCAAGGGCTGGGAAGCGGCGCGCAATCATTGGGTCATTCTGGCGGATTCCAACGTGCTGATGCCTAGGGATTACGTCCAGCACCTGATGGCGGCCTGGGGGACCAATACCGGGCTTATCTGCTCGACGCCGATCGGCTCGCGGCCGGATGGCTTCTGGGCCGAGGTCGAATGCGCGTTCCTCAACACGCTGCAGGCGCGCTGGCAATATGCCGGCGAGGCGCTTGGCCTCGGCTTTGCCCAGGGCAAGAGCATGCTGTGGAACAAGCCGATGCTCGATACCAATGGCGGTATCCGCGCGCTGGCCGCCGAGATCGCCGAGGATGCTGCTGCAACCAAGCTGGTCAACGGACTGGGCCTGCGCGTCAATCTCGTTGCCTCGCCTTTCGAGCAACCACTGGGGCAGCGCCGACTTGCCGACATCTGGTCGCGTCAGGCGCGCTGGGCGCGGTTGCGCCGCGTCACTTTCCCGCTGTTTTTCGCACCCGAGATCCTGACCGGCGTCGCCGTGCCGTTGGCGTTGGCGCTGGTGGCGGCAGCAAGTGCCGGCGTCAGCCTGCCGGCCACGGTGTTGGCCGTGCTGGCGGCGGCCTACATTCCCGAATGCGCGCTGGCCGCGGCCAAGGGCTGGCACCTGTCGCTGCGCATGGTCCCGGCGATGATGGTGCGCGACATGATGCTTCCCGCCATCTGGGCGCGCGGCTGGCTGAGCGGCGCCGTCGACTGGCGCGGCAACATCATGACCATCGGCACCAAGACGGCCGAACTGGAAGAGGTTTCGTCGGGAGCGTGACGCCTCGCGGCCTATCCGGCTGCCTTCAGCGCCTGCGCAACGTCCTCCAGCAGATCGTCCGTATCCTCAAGACCGACCGACAGCCTGAGCGTTCCCGGCCCGATGCCAAGCTCGGCGCGAGCTTCGTCGCTGAGGTTCTTGTGGGTGGTGGTCGCCGGATGGGTGATCAGGCTCTTGGCGTCGCCGAGATTGTTGGAGATCAGCACGATGTCGAGCGCGTTCTGCAAGGCGAAGGCCGCCTGCTTGCCGCCCTTGACGTCGAGGCAGATTAGCGTCGATCCGCCTGTCATCTGCTTCTTGACGATGTCGGCCTGCGGGTGGTCGGCGCGGCCGGGATAGATGATGCGGGCGATTTCCGGCCGTCCTGCCAGGAAATCCGCGATCTTGGCCGCGCTTTCAGTCTGCTGGCGCACCCGAACTGGCAGCGTCTCCAGGCCCTTGAGCAGCGTCCAGGCGTTGAACGGCGACAGGCTCGGGCCGGTGTGGCGGAAATAGTCGTGCAAATTCTCGTCGATCCATTTCTTGTCCGACAGGATGATGCCGCCGAGACAGCGTCCCTGGCCGTCAATGTGCTTGGTCGCGGAGTAGACGACGATATGGGCGCCGAGCTGCAAGGGCTTCTGCTGCAAGGGCGTGGCGAAGACATTGTCGACGATCAGCCTGGCGCCGATCGAGGTGGCGAGCGCCGCCACCGCTGCGATGTCGACCACTTCCAGCGTCGGATTGGTCGGGCTTTCCAGGAAGAACAGTTTCGTGTTCGGCCGCACCGCCTTTTCCCAGTTGGCGATGTCGGTGCCGTCGACCAGCGTTGCCTCGATGCCGTATTTCGGCGCCAGCGTCTCCACCACCCAGCGGCAGGAGCCGAACAGCGCGCGCGCCGCAACGATATGGTCGCCGGCCTTGGCGCTGCACAGGAGCGCTGCCGTCACCGCCGCCATGCCGGACGCCGTGGCGCGCGCATCTTCGGCACCCTCCAGCGCGCACATGCGCTTTTCGAACATGTCGACGGTAGGGTTGGCATAGCGCGAATAGATGAAGCCCGGCTCCTCGCCCTTGAAACGGGCCTCGGCAGCCTGCGCCGTCTCGTAGACATAGCCTTGGGTGAGGTACATCGCTTCGGACGTCTCGCCGAACTGGGAACGCAGCGTTCCCCCGTGCACGAGTGCGGTCTGAGGTTTCCAGTTACGCTTCTTGGTGCTCATCGCTTTTGTTCCAGACACAAAAAAACCGGCCGCGAAAGTCGCAACCGGTCCATATGGCCTTGCGGCCCGACGGTCCTTTAGCGACTTGTTTAACGTGGCTGCAAGCCGACCGGCCAAATCACCACGGGATAACGACCCTTTAGACCTCACCTGCGCTTGCGTCAATTGCCGGCTTCATTAAGAGGTTTGTACCAGGCAGGTTCCGCAATAATATCCAGCGGTTTTGCGGCAAGAACCTGCCACAAAGAGACCGACCTTGGAGCGGAGCCAGCCTTTTGCGGCAGACAGGCATTCTTCCCGATCAGGACATTTCCGCGCTGTTTCAGTCCGGCGCGCTGAAGTCGCCGCGCGCGCTCGATGTCGACCAGGTGCAGCCGGCGAGCCTCGATCTCAGGCTCGGCGACAAGGCTTTTCGCGTGCGCGCCTCCTTCCTGCCGGGTCCCGATCATCTGGTGGCCGACAAGCTTCACCGGCTGAAATTGCACGAATTCACTCTCGCCGAGGGCGCGGTGCTGGAAACCGGCTGCGTCTACATCGTGCCGCTGCTCGAAAGCCTGGCGCTGCCCGCAAACGTGTCGGCCTCGGCCAACCCGAAGAGCTCGACCGGCCGGCTCGACATCTTCACCCGGGTGATGACCGATCGCGGCCATGAGTTCGACAAGATCGCCCCCGGCTATCACGGGCCGCTTTATCTCGAAGTCAGTCCACGCACCTTCCCGATCGTCGTACGCGCCGGATCGAGGCTGTCGCAGATCCGCTTTCGCACCGGCAACGCGCTGTTGTCGGAGGCAGAACTGAACGAATTGCACCGCGCCGAGATGCTGGTGGCGACCGAGCCGCCCAACATTTCCGGCGGCGGCATTGCGCTGTCGATCGATCTTGACGGCGACCAGAACGGCCTGGTCGGCTATCGCGGCAAGCATCACACCGGCTTGGTCGATGTCGACAAGCGCGCCGCCCAGGATGCCGTCGATTTCTGGGAGCCGCTCTATAAGAGCGGCGCCGGCGAACTGGTGCTCGACCCGGACGAGTTCTACATCCTGGTCAGCCGCGAAGCCGTGCACGTGCCGCCGCTCTACGCCGCCGAGATGACGCCCTTCGATCCGCTGGTTGGCGAATTCCGTGTTCACTATGCCGGCTTCTTCGATCCGGGCTTCGGCCATTCGGCCTCAGGCGGCACCGGCAGCCGGGCGGTGCTCGAAGTGCGCAGCCACGAAGTGCCGTTCATCCTCGACCACGGCCAGATCGTCGGCCGGCTCGTCTACGAACACATGCTGAAGCGGCCGCAGGCGCTTTACGGCACCGATCTCGGCTCGAATTACCAAGCGCAAGGCCTCAAGCTCTCCAAGCATTTCCGCCCCGCCGGCTGAACCTTCGATCACCGTCAGGCAAAATACTTGCCTGCGCTGCCTCACCATGCTTGGCTGCCTTTCGGTGGCCGGCAAGAGAACGGCGCGCAAGGGGAACCAAAATGCAGATTTCAAGATGGATCATATCGGCAGCGGGCGCTGCCATGCTGGTGATATCGGCCGGCTCGCTGGCTGAGGCGCAGGAGAAATTGAAGATCGGCACCGAGGGCGCTTATCCGCCCTTCAACACCATCACCGCGGACGGCAAGATCGAGGGCTTCGACATCGACATTGCCAATGCGCTGTGTGCGCAGATGAAGGTCGAGTGCGAGATCGTCACCCAGGACTGGGACGGCATCATCCCGGCGCTGCAGGCGAAAAAGTTCGACGCCATCATCGCCTCGATGAGCATCACCGAGGAGCGCAAGAAACAGGTCGCCTTCACCAACAAATACTACACGACGCCGCTGGCGCTTGTGGCGCCCAAGGACAGCGACCTCACTTCCACCGAACCGGCAGCCCTTGCCGGCAAGACGGTGGGCGCGCAGGCCTCGACCACTCAGGCCGACTATGCGCAGGACGCCTATGGCAAGGCCGGCGCCGAGGCGAAACTCTACCCCACCCAGGAAGAGGCGATCACCGACTTGCAGAACGGCCGTCTCGACGCCGTCATCTCCGACAAATTCGTGCTGATGGACTGGCTGAAGAAGGCGAGCGACGGCTGCTGCAAGCTTGTCGGTGACGTCAAGGGCACCGAGACGCAAGCCGGCATCGCTGTCCGCCTGGAAGACACGGCACTTCGCGACAAGCTCAACGCGGCGATAGACGCCATCGTCGCCGACGGCACCTACAAGAAGATCCAGGCCAAGTATTTCGACTTCGATATTTATTGACGGCGGGCGCTACCAATCTCCCCCCTCAAGGAGGGAGATTACGCTCTCAAAGCGCCTTCACCGCCACCTTCACCGGCTGCTCAATCTCCAGCGGGTTTCGCAGCGGCAGGCCGAAATCCGCGGCCTCGATCTCGAAAACGTCGCCGGCCTGAGTCTTGATGCCGTCGGCAAAGGACAGCGTCGCCGTGCCGAACATGTGCACATGCACGTCGCCCGGCTGGCGGAAGGCCGAATATTTGAAGTGATGATGTTCGAGATTGGCGATTGTGTGCGACATGTTCGCTTCGCCCGACAGGAACGGCTTTTCCCACAGCAAATTGCTGTCGCGATAGATTCGCGATGAGCCCCTGACGTCGGCCGGCAGGTCGCCGATCAGGATTTCCGGCCCGAACGAGGCGTTGCGCAGTTTGGAATGTGCCAGGAACAGATAGTTCACCCGCTCGGTAACATGATCGGAAAACTCGTTCGACAGCGTGAAGCCGACGCGGAACGGCGCGCCGTCGTCGCCGATGACATAGATGCCGGCGATTTCCGGCTCCTCGCCGGCGTCCTGCGCAAAGGCCGGCGACATCAGTGCGGCGCCCGGCGCCACCGCCATGGTGCCGTTGCCCTTGTAGAACCATTCCGGCTGCACGCCGGTCTGGCCCTTGGCCGGCTTGCCGCCTTCGAGCCCCATGCGGAACATCTTCATGGAATCGGTAAGCTGCTCCTCGCCGCCATCGCTGAGCTTCTTGTGCATGGAATCGCGCGTCGCCGCCGAGCCGAGATGGGTCAGGCCGGTGCCGGTCAGATGCAGATGCGCAGGATCGGGATGGTTGATCGGCGACACCAGCCGGCCCTTCTTGTAGACGGCGTCGAGGTCTATCGCTTCACCGAACCCCTTGCGCTCGATCAGCGCGGCGAGGCCCGTTCCGGTGCGCGCGGCTTCCATGGCCAGCGAATAGACGCTGCGGGCGCCGTTGATGATCCTGGTCTTGCCGCCGCCATTGCGGGCGACGACGCGGATGGTCTCGGCGTCGTCGAGGATCTGGGAGATTAGCATGATGAAATCCTCTCTCATGTGCCTTGGCCGGGTTGCCCCTTGGCAAACCTTGACCTGCGCGGCTCGGACCTCGCCGCGCCACGGGTTGAACTCTTCGTCCGGATTGCGCTCGCGAGCTCCATCCCTCGGGGGACTTCTTATGCCGACAACTTGCCGGCTGCGCCGCGACCGTATGCCTCCTGCTTGCCTCGCTGAAGCTTGTCAGGCCTTGTTCTTGTTGTAGACGTCGAAGATCACGGCGCCGAGCAGCACCAGGCCTTTGACCACCTGCTGCCAGTCGACATTGACGCCCATGATCGACATGCCGTTGTTCATCACGCCCATGATGAAGCCGCCGACGACCGCCCCGATAACCTGGCCGACGCCGCCCATCGCCGAGGCGCCGCCGATGAACACTGCGGCGATGACATCGAGCTCCGAGCCGAGACCCGCCGCCGGCACCGCCTGGCCGAGACGAGCCGCGATGATCAGGCCGCCAAGCGCCGACAGCACGCCCATATTGATGAACACCATCAGCGTCAGCCGCTCGGTGTTGATGCCCGACAGCTGCGCCGCCTTGGGATTGCCGCCCATGGCGTAGATGCGCCTCCCGATGGTCATGCGCTTGGTGACGAAGACGAACAGCGTGATCAGCACGCCCATGACCAGCAGCACCACGGGCAGGCCGCGGTAGCTGGCAAACTCATAGACCAGGAACAGCGCCAGCGCGCTGGCGACCAGCGTCTTGACGACGAACAGGGTGAAGGGCTCGGCCTCATAACCATGGCGTTCTCGTTTGCGCCGGGTGCGGACCCCGAAATAGGCATAGGCGAGCACGGCGATCAGCCCCAGCACGACCGTCGTCATGTGCAGGGTCACGCCGCTGCCCATGATGGTCTTGCCGGCTGCGTTCACGACCGGCGGGACGAGCGTCAGTGGGCCGATCACATCCGGGATGAAGCCGGAGCTGAGCATCTTGAAGTCGTCGGGAAGCGGACCCACCGACGAGCCGCCGCCAAGCAACGCCTGGCAAATGCCGCGGAAAATCAGCATGCCGGCCAGCGTGACAATGAAGCTCGGTATCCGGTGATAGGCGATCCAATACCCTTGCGCGGCGCCGATCAGGCCACCCGCGACCAGGCAGACGATCGAAACCACCAGCGGATTGCTCAGCGGTCCGAGCTGCCAGATGACCATCATGTTTGCCGCCAGCGCGCCGATGAAACCGGCGACCGATCCGACGCTGAGGTCGATATAGCCCGATACGATCACCAGCAGCATGCCGAGCGCCATCACGATGATGAAGGAGTTCTGCTGCACCAGATTGCTGAGATTGACCGGCTTGAACAACGTCCCCGACGTGGTGAACTGGAAGAACAGCATGATGACGATCAGGGCTATGATCAGTCCGTATTCGCGTAAATTCGTCGCCAGCGCCGAGACGGCGATGCGCGGGCGCTGTTCGTCGGCGACGTTGCCCTGCGGGGCGGGGGCGCTTTCGGTGCTCATGCTGCTTTTCCTTCTCCCCGGACGATGGCGCGCATTATCTTTTCCTGGCTTGCTTCCGCCGCCGGCATTTCGCCCACCATGCGCCCTTCGTTCATGACGTAGATGCGGTCGGTAATCCCCAGCAATTCCGGCATTTCCGACGAGATGACCACGATCGCCTTACCCTCCGAGGCAAGGCGCGCGATGATCGTGTAGATTTCATATTTGGCGCCGACATCGATGCCGCGTGTCGGCTCGTCGAGGATCAGCACGTCAGGGTCGGCAAACAACCATTTCGACAGCACCACCTTCTGCTGGTTGCCGCCGGAAAGATTGCCGGTCATCTGATAGACGCTTGACGCACGGATATTGGTCTTCTTGCGATAGTCGTTGGCGACCGCAAGCTCGCGCATGTCGTCGATCACGCTGTGGCGCGACACGCCGTCGAGATTGGCCAGCGTAATGTTATGCTTGATATGGTCGATAAGGTTGAGGCCGTAGGTTTTGCGGTCCTCGGTGACATAGGCGATGCCGTGTTGGACCGCCTTGCTTACCGAGGAGACATCGACCGGCTTGCCCTTGAGCAGCACTTCGCCGGTGATGCGGCGGCCATAGGAGCGGCCGAACAGGCTCATGGCGAATTCGGTGCGGCCGGCGCCCATCAGCCCGGCGATGCCGACCACCTCGCCCTTGCGCACATTGATGTCGATGCCCTTGATCACCTGTCGCTCGGCATGGAGCGGGTGATAGACCGACCAGTTCTTCACCTCGAACACGACTTCGCCGATCTTGGGCTCGCGCGGCGGATAGCGGTCGTCTAGCGAACGGCCGACCATCGAGGTGATGATGCGGTCTTCGGAGATATCCTTCTTGGCCAGCGTCTCGATGGTGCGCCCGTCACGGATGACGGTTACCTTGTCGGCGACCCGGTTGATCTCGTTGAGCTTGTGCGAGATCAGGATCGAGGTCATGCCTTGGCGCTTGAATTCGAGCAGAAGATCGAGCAGCGCCTGGCTGTCTTTCTCGCTGAGCGACGCGGTCGGCTCGTCGAGGATCAAAAGCTTGACGTCCTTGCTCAGCGCCTTGGCGATCTCGACCAGCTGCTGCTTGCCGACGCCGATATTGGTGATCAGTGTCTTGGGGTCCTCCTTGAGGCCCACCTTCTTCAACAGGGCAGCGGTGCGCGCCTCGTTGGCATCCCAGTCGATGACGCCGTATCGGGCGTTTTCGTTGCCGAGGAAGATATTTTCGGTGATCGACAGCATCGGCACCAGCGCTAGCTCCTGGTGGATGATGACGATGCCCTTGTGTTCGCTGTCATGGATACCTTTGAACTGGCATTCCTGACCCTGAAAAATGATCTGGCCGTCATAGGTGCCGGCGGGATAGACGCCCGACAGGACCTTCATCAGCGTCGACTTGCCGGCGCCGTTCTCGCCAACCACGGCGTGGATCTCGCCTTCTTCGACGCTGAGGTTGACGTTCGACAGCGCCTTCACGCCGGGGAACGTCTTGGTGATGTCGCGCATCTCCAAAATCGTCGTCATCAGGGCAAGCTCCTCCTGTTGCATGTCGCTCCAAAGTGCTTGCGGTTTGAGACAACGACATGCACGCAAACTAAGTCCGGTAGAAACAATACCGGGGTCGCTTGTGAACGGACAGGGGTCCTGCGTCGCGCAGGACCCCTGTCTTTATAAACGGATTACTTCAGTTCGTCGGCCTTGATGTAGCCGGAGTCGACGACCAGTGCCTGGTAGTTCGACTTGTCGACCTCATGCGGCGTCAAAAGGATCGAGGGGACGACCTTGACGTCGTTGTTGTAGGTCTTTTCATCGAGGCCGTCCGGCTTGCCGCCCGAGAGCACCTTGTCGACGAGTTCGACGGTGGCCTTGGCCAGTTCGCGGGTGTCCTTGAACACGGTCGAGTATTGCTCGCCCGTGATGATCAGCTTGACCGAAGCAGTCTCGGCGTCCTGGCCGGTCACGATCGGCCACGGCTGGGCGTCGGTGCCGTAACCCACGGCGCGCAGCGAAGCGGTGATGCCGCGCGACAGGCCGTCATAGGGCGAAAGAACGCCATCGACGCGGCTGCCGTCCGAGTAGTTGGCCGACAGCAGGTTGTCCATGCGCGCCTGGGCGGTGGCGGCGAGCCAGCGCAGCGTGCCGACCTTGTCCATGCCGGTCTGGCCGGACTTGATCTTGATCGAGCCGTCATCGATCAGCGGCTGCAGCACCGAGATTGCGCCGTTGTAGAAGAAGAAGGCGTTGTTGTCGTCCGGCGAGCCGCCGAACAGTTCGACGTTCCACGGCTTGGTGTTCGGGAAGCGCTCCTTGAGGCCCTTGACCAGCGAGTTCGCCTGGATCACGCCGACGCCGAAATTGTCGAAGGTGGTGTAGTAATCGACATTGGCGGTCTTCTTGATCAGGCGGTCATAGGCGACGACGACGACGCCGGCGTCAGCGGCCTTCTGCAGCGCGTCCGACAGGGTCGTGCCGTCGATCGAAGCGATGATCAGCGCCTTCGGGCCCTTGGTGATTTCGTTTTCCAGCTGGCTGAGCTGGTTGGGGATGTCGTCCTGAGCGTACTGCAGGTCGACCGTGTAGCCGAGAGCTTCGAGCTGGGACTTGACGGCATCGCCGTCATTGATCCAGCGCTGCGAGGTCTTGGTCGGCATCAGCACGCCGACAAGACCCTTGTCGGCTGCATGCGCCGAGTAGGTCATGGCAGCGATGCCAAGGGCCGCGACGGCGGCCAGTGTCTTGATGATTTTCACGTAAAACTCTCCCTGGTTGATGGACGCGACACCTCGGGGCTTCGCGGGCCGCGCAGTCGGGCGGATGCGCCAAAGCGCCGCCGCCGTCATAATCGATCTCCGGTATCCTCCCAATCGGCCCTCAGATTTAAATCGATACGATTTTGCTCGTCATCGACCGTCAAGTCTTGAGGACGCGCGAAAGTGTGACCCTTTGCCATAACTGTCAAATGCGATCTTCGGTGGTTGCTATACCAAAACCGGTATATGACTAAACCGGGCTGGAACAGTGGCGGAAGCGGGAAAAGGCATGGCGGCTTTACGAGGTCCTCAGGGAATTTCAAGCGGTTACGATGAATTGCCGGGCGATGGCGAGACACTTCTGCGTAGCGGCTTGAGCCTGCGTCACATGCGCATGATCGCAGCACTCGACGATCACGGTCGGGTGAGTGCTGCCGCCCAGGTGATGAACATCTCGCAGCCGGCGGCCTCGCGCATGATTTCCGAGATGGAAGCGGTGCTCGAGGTGAAGCTCTGCGAAAGGCTGCCGCGCGGCATCACGCTCACCCCTTACGGCAAGGCGCTGGCCCGGCGCGCGCGCTCGATCCTGCTCGAAATGCGCGAGGCCGACCGCGAAATATCGGAGCTCAAGGCCGGCAAGGGCGGCTCGGTGTTCCTTGGCGCGGTGACGGCGCCGGCGATCGAACTGGCGGTCCCGGCGATCCGCGAGATACGCCGCCTCTATCCGCGCATCGAGATTACCATGCAGGTCGAGACGTCGAATGTGCTGGCGCGCGAACTGATCGCCACGCGCCATGATTTCATCATCGCCCGTGTTCCCGAAGACCTCAATCCGCGCCTGTTCGAATCCCGTGTCATCGGCGTCGAGAAGGCCTGCCTGATCGTGCGCCGAGGCCACCCGCTGAGCAATGGCCATCCTCTTAACAATGGGAAGGCGGTGCGGCTGGAGGACACCGCCGCCTTTGACTGGGTGTTCCAGTCGGGCGGGTCGCCGCTGCGCCAGGCGATGGAGAGCAATTTCCTGAACCGCAACATCGCCCTGCCGGACCGCATCCTCAACACCTCGTCGCTGCTGCTCACATTGGTCATGGTAGCGCAGTCCGACGCCATCGCCCCGGTGTCGATCCAGGTGGCAAAATTCATCCAGAACCCCGACGGTCTCGCCGGCGCCATCGATGTCGTCCAGACCGAGTTTGACATCGAGGTCCGCCCCTACAGCCTGATCACGGTGAAGAACCGCGTCCTGTCGCCGGCAGCCAAGATGCTGCACGATTTTATCTTGCGGGAGGTGGGATAGGAACTGGAGCGGGTAGAGGGAATCGAACCCTCGCGTTCAGCTTGGGAAGCTGACAAGCTACCATTACATCATACCCGCATTGGCCTCTCGATATCATGACGGGCGTGCTTCGGGCAATCGCCCTTGGACAGCTCTTCGGAAACGGCTGTTGGAAACCCCGACCGATTGCGCCAGTCCGCCTGCCTTGATGCGGGCGCAGCAAGTGCGTATTCGTGGGTTTGTACCCCGAATCCGGGCAAACCAATCTGGAGGCAGGCCCCTTGTCCACAGTGACGCGCTTTCTCGGTGACTCGCCCTTCAGGGTGATCGTCAAACTGCTGGTCGTGTCGTTCCTCGTCGGCCTGGTCATGAATGCGTTCGGCTGGACGCCGATGGACGTCTTCTACCGCATCCAGGGTTTCTTCATCGATCTGTGGAATCTCGGCTTCAACGCGGTCTATCGCTTCTTGGGCTATATCCTGCTCGGCGCCGCGATCGTCGTGCCGGTGTTCATCCTGCTCAGGGTCGCGAACTACCGCAAGTGAAGCGGAGCATGATCCCGAAAAGTGGCAACCGGTTTTCGGAAAAGATCATGCTCAAACCAAAGGCCACTCAGGCAAAGTCCGACGCCACCTCGAACAGGATGGCGTGGCGCGCGGCGAGCGCTGCGACATCGGTCGAATAGCCGCCGCCGATGACACCGCAGACCGGGATGCCCAGCGCGCGGAAATGACCGATCACCATGGCGTCGCGGGCACGCACGCCGTCATCGCTGAGCGACAGCCGGCCAAGCCGGTCCTCGGCACGCACGTCGACACCGGCATTGTAGAAGACGATGTCCCAGTGCGCCTTGGCCGAGAGCTCCGGCAGGAGGACACCCAGCCGTTCGAGATAGGCGCCATCGCCGGTGCCGTCCGGCAGGGCAACGTCGAGATCGGAGGCAATCTTGCGCACCGGATAATTGCGCTCGCCATGCATGGAAAAGGTGAACGCGCGTGGCTCGTCTTTCAGGATGTCCGCGGTGCCGTCGCCCTGATGCACATCGAGATCGACGATCAGGATGTTTTTCACCGCGTCTTCGGCTAGCAGCACCAGCGAAGCGACGGCAACATCGTTGAAGGTGCAGAAGCCCGCGCCTTGCGCGCGCCGCGCATGGTGGCTGCCGCCGGCGCTGTTGCAGGCAATGCCATTGATAAGCGCCAGTCGCGCCGCCAGCACCGTGCCGCCGGCGGCGAGTTGCGCCCTGAGCGAAACGCGCGGTCCCACGGGAAAGCCGATCTCGCGCTCGATCTTTTCAGGCACTGAACACGTGATGACCTGGTCGACATAATCAGCCGCATGGGCGAGCTTCAGCCAGGAGGCCGGCGCCGGCTCGGGCATCGACAGCGCCCCGGCATGGATCAGACCCCTGATATGCAGGGCCTGCATCAGCAGCGGATATTTGCTCATCGGAAAGCGATGATTGACGGCGAAGCCGGCATCGTAGTCGGGATGATGGACGATCTGCAGGGGCATGGCTAAAGCAATTCCAGGAAAAGTGTGCAGCGGTTTTCCCGGGAGAAGCGCGTAGCGCTTCCCTTTGGGAATTGCTTAAAACCAGTACTGGGATCCGGCGGGCTCGCGCCAGAAGAACATTTCGGTTGGCCGTCACGGCAAGAGTGATTGCGCGGTGGCGGGAAAATGGGGCACATCGGCTGTTCGATCAAGCCGCAACCAGCAAGGCAGCAATCCCCTGGACACGGGTGCAACCCCAGCCGACGCGAGACCCTTCGCCGTCACCAACCGTTCGGTGCTCGCCATCGCCGTGCCGATGACGCTCGCCTATCTGACGACGCCGCTGCTCGGCATCGTCGACACGGCGGTGGTCGGGCAGTTCGGCGATGCCGCCCTGCTCGGCGGCCTGGCGGCCGGGGCCCTGGTCTTCGACGTCGTCTTCAGCACCTTCAATTTCCTGCGCTCCGGCACCACCGGCCTCGTCGCCCAGGCGTTTGGGCGCGGCGACGAAACCGAGGAGCAGGCGGTGTTCTGGCGCGCCGTGCTGATCGCGGCCGCCGCCGGCATCGTGCTTGTCGTCCTTGCGCCGCTGATCGCCATCGCCGGCCAGAAATTCATCGGCGGCGAAGCGCGCGTCGGCGAGGCGATGGGCGTCTATATCCACATCAGAATGCTCGCCGCCCCCTTCACGCTGATCAACTACGCCATCCTCGGCTATGTCCTTGGACGCGGCGAGGGCGGGCTTGGGCTGATGCTGCAGGCGGTGCTCAACGGCATCAACATCGTGCTTTGCATCCTGCTCGGCCTGAGGCTTGGCTGGGGCGTCGCCGGCGTGGCCTGGGCGACCGTCACCGGCGAATGTCTGGCCATGCTGCTGGGTCTCGCCATCGTTGTCTGGCGGTTCCGGGCCGCACCCCGCCTGCCGCGGCATCGCCTGCTCGACATGCCCGCTTTCCTGCGCATGCTGTCGCTCAACCGCGATATCATGATCCGCTCGTTCTCGCTGCTCGCCGCTTTCGCGCTGTTCACCCGCCAGGGCGCGCAGTTCGGCACGCTGACGCTGGCCGCCAATGCCGTGCTGATGAACTTCTTTCTCGTCGCCGGCTATTTCCTCGACGGTTTTGCCACAGCCGCCGAGCAGTTGGCGGGACGCGCGATCGGCGCACGCGCCGAGACGGCGTTCCGCCGGGCGGTGCGTCTGACCTTGTTCTGGGGGTTCGGCCTCGCCGGAACCGCGACGCTGATCTTCTGGCTCGGCGGCGCCGGCCTGATTTCGTTGATCGCCACGTCGCAGGACGTTCGTGCTGCTGCCGACATCTATCTGCCGTGGGCGGCACTGACACCGTTGAGCGGCGTGCTGGCCTTCCAGATGGACGGCGTCTTCATCGGCGCCACGTGGTCGCGCGACATGCGCAACATGATGCTGGTGTCGTTCCTGGCCTTCAGCGCCGCATTGTTCAGCTTGGCGCCGTCTCTCGGCAATCGCGGCCTGTGGGCGGCGCTGCACGTTTTCCTGCTGGTGCGCGGCTTCAGCCTAATGGCCATCCTGCGGCTCCGGTTGCGCACGGCGTTTTAGAGCGGCCTGGCAGCCCACTGATCGAGCCGGCTGTCGCGCAGTTCGCGCAATGATTTCAGCCGCTCCTTGTCGGCAAATCGCACCATCCCGGCAAGGATGCGCCCCGGCAGCGCCGGCCCGGCATAGATCATGCCGGTGTAGAGCTGGACGAGATCGGCGCCGGCGCGGATTTTTTCCAGCGCGGCATCAGTGGAATCGACGCCGCCGACGCCGATAATGGCGCGCTCCGGCCCGAGCAGCCGACGCATCTTGGCCAGCACGATGGTCGAGCGCTCGAACAGCGGTTTTCCCGAGAGCCCGCCGGTCTCGCCGCTTGTGCTACGCAATCCGGTCCGCGCCAGCGTCGTGTTGGAGACGATGACGCCGTCGATCTGCTTCTCGCTGACTTCGGCGGCGATGTCCTCCAGCTCGGCCTCGACCAGATCGGGCGCGATCTTGAGGAAGAGGGGCGGCTGCGCCGAAGCTGCTGCACGCACCGCCATGACCCGAGACAACAGTTCGCCGAGCTGTTCGCGCGCCTGCATGGTGCGCAGGCCGGGCGTGTTGGGCGACGAGATGTTGACGGTGAGATAACTGGCGTATTTCGCAAAGCGGGAAACGCCCAACTCATAGTCACGGACACGATCGGCGCTGTCCTTGTTGGCGCCGATGTTGACGCCGACGATGCCGACGCGTCCTTTGCGGGCGGCAAGGCGCATCTCGGCCGCTTCGTGGCCCCCATTGTTAAAACCCAGCCGGTTGATCACCGCGTCATCCTCCGTCAGCCGGAAAATGCGCGGCTTCGGATTGCCCGCCTGCGGCAGCGGCGTCACGGTGCCGACTTCGGCAAAGCCGAAGCCGAGGCCAAGCAGCGCGTCGGGCACTTCGGCGTTCTTGTCGTAGCCGGCGGCCATGCCGAGCGGATTGGGGAAGGCGATGCCACAGAGGCTGAGCTTCAACCTGTCGTCGCGCACCGTCCGCCCGCCGACCGGCAGACCGCAGCGCAGCGCCGCGATCGACATGCCATGCGCCGTTTCCGGGTCGAAGGTGAACAGTAGTTTCTGGCCGATGCGGTCGAACACGCTCATTCGGCCTCCAGCGCCGGAAACTGGTGCGGGCCGTCGGCGCCGAGCGGCAATGGCCGCACCCACAGCACGGCGGTCATATCGAGCACGCCATAGAGATGCGGAAACAGCGCGCCGCCGCGCGAGACCTCGTATTTCAGCGCGTCACCGAGCAGCGCCCCGTCGATGGCGATCAGCAGCAAATCCGTCTGGCCGGCGAAATGCTTCGCTGCCGTCTCCCTGGCCTGATCAGCGGTGGAGAAATGGATGAAGCCGTCGGCGATGTCGATCGGAGCGCCGGTGAAGCGGCCGTTTTTCTCGGCCTCGCGCCAAAGGGCTTCGGGCGCGATCTTGTAGATGATCTGAGACATTGTTGCGCTATAAAGCAATTCCAGGAAAAGTGTGAAGCGGTTTTCCGCCCGGAATTGCGTTAAAACAAGGAGATAGAGCGGAGCGCCGTGGAACGGCGACCCGCTCTGGTCCGGATGGCTCATGCGGGGAAGGGCAACTCGTCCGCATTTACGGCGCAAAGCTGTGATAGGTTGCGCATACTGGCTCGTGGAGGATGGAACATGCGTCTGCAGCACATACTGATCCCCGCCGCACTGGTCTCGCTGGTCGCGGCATCGGCCTGGTCCGAGGAGACCGACCGCTACCGGCTGGAGAAAACGGCCAACGGCTATGTCCGCATGGATACCCGGACCGGCGCCATGTCGATCTGCGAGGAGCGCTCCGGCCAGCTCGTCTGCAAGATCGCGGCCGACGAACGCGCTGCCTTCCAGGATGAGATCGATCGTTTGCAGTCCTCGATGAAGGCCATGGACGAACGCGTCGCCAGGTTGGAGAATTCGCTGTCGGCCCGTCTCGAATCGAAATTGCCGAGCGAGGAGGATTTCGACAAGACGATGAGCTATATGGAGCGCATGCTGCGCGGCTTCATGGGCATCGTCAAGGAAATGGACAAGGATGACGGCGCCAATCTCAATTCGCAAAAGACCTGAACTGCCCGGCGGGGAATGCCCCGTCCGGCCATTGCCGCATGAAGACAAAGCGCTTCGCCGCATAATCGTCCGGTCCCGTAAAAGCCGATAATCAATAAGGGATTTGGGGAGGAACATTTGCCGTCGGGTTACACCTTCGTCATCGCCGACGACCATCCGCTTTTCCGCGGCGCGCTGAAAGAGGCGCTTGCCGGCGTTGGTGATGTCGCAGCCATTCACGAGGCCGGCGATTTCGAAAGCGCCAAGGTCCTGGTCGTGGCCAATGAGGATGTCGACCTGGTGCTGCTCGACCTGTCGATGCCGGGCGCCAGCGGCCTGTCCGGTCTGATCGCGCTGCGCGGCATCCACCCGGCGGTGCCGCTGGTGGTGGTGTCGGCACATGACGACCCGGTGACCATCCGGCGCGCGCTCGATCTCGGCGCGTCCGGCTTCATCTCCAAATCGGCCAGTATGGAAGAGATTCGCAGCGCCGTGCAGACGGTGCTGGCCGGCGACATCGCAGCACCCGTCGGCATCGACCTCGGCGTCGAGCGCGACCCCGAAATATCCGACCTGATCAAGCGGCTGCAGGCGCTGACACCGCAGCAGACGCGTGTCCTCGGCATGCTGGCCGAAGGCCTGCTCAACAAGCAGATCGCGTACGAACTCAGCGTCTCCGAAGCGACTGTAAAGGCGCATGTCTCGGCCATCCTGCAAAAGCTCGGCGTCGACAGCCGCACCCAGGCGGTGATCCAGCTGTCCAAGATCGGCAGCGATCCGTTGCAGCCAGCAGGCTAAAGCGCATCGCGCTGAACGGATTCATGCGACCCGCTTTAGCTCTTGTTCGATGCATGTCGTGGTCCCAGAACCGGGGCACACTTCTGGGCGACATGCATTGAACCCTACTCGGCCGCCCATGCCAGCGGCCTGACCCTTGCCATCATGGAACGCAGCACGGCCGGCTTCAGCGGCTTGTTGATCACCGGCACGTCCAGGGCGGCGGCAGCGGCACGGACCTCGGTGGAGCGGTCGGCGGTGACCAGCACGGCCGGCAGGTCCGAACCATGGATGTCACGCAGGCGGGCGATGATGTCGAGGCCGCTTCTGCCATCGAGATGATAGTCGGCAAGCACGATGTCGGGACGATCGGCCCTGCCAAAATCCTCCGAACCCGAAAACGTGCCGATGCTGCAGCCCCAGCCCTCGAGCAGAAGCCGCATGCCGTCGAGGATGCGGGCGTCGTTGTCGATGCACATGACGCGCAGGCCGGCCAGCGAATTCGCGGTGCGGGCAGGCGCCTTCGGCTCGACCTCGCGCCGCGGCGCCTCAACCGCCGCAACCGGCAGGATAACGGAAAAGCGCGTACCCTTGCCCGGGTTGGAAAAGATCTGGATCTCGAGCCGCAGCACCCGCGCGATGCGGTCGACGATGGACAGGCCAAGGCCGAGACCTTCGGCCTCGCGCACGCCTTCGTCCAGCCGGGTGAACTCGTTGAAGACCGTGTTCAGCTTGTCGCCGGCAATGCCGATGCCAGTGTCGATCACCTGGATTTCGGCGAGTTCGCCGCGCCGTCGCACGCCGACCAGGATGCGGCCATGGGGGGTGTATTTGATGGCATTGGAGACCAGATTCTGGATCAGCCGGCGCAGCAGGTTGCGGTCCGTCAACACGCTGAGCGACGAGGCTATGATCGTCAGATCGAGTTTCTTTTCGGCGGCGAGCGGCTGAAAATCATTGCCGATCTGGCGCAGCAGCCCGTCCAGGCGGAAGGCGCTGTCGTCCGGCTTCATCGCGCCGGCGTCGAGGCGGGAAATGTCGAGCACGGCGCCCAGGATCGTCTCGACCGATTCGAGCGAGGATTCGATGTTGATAGCAGCCTCCCCGGCCGGGCCCTTGCCGGCCTTTTCGATCAGCGACGAGCAGTAGAGACGGGCGGCGTTCAGCGGCTGCAGGATGTCGTGGCCGGCGGCGGCGAGGAAGCGCGTCTTGCCCAGATTGGCCTCCTCGGCCAGCATCTGCGCCTGCGCCAACTCCTCATTGACCCGGGTCAACTCCTCGTTGACCCTAGTCAGTTCGATGGTACGCGTCTTGACCCGCTGCTCCAGCGATTCATTGGCCCGCTTCAGCGCCAAATCCTGTTCGACGCGTCCTGATATGTCGGCATAGGTGGCAACGATGCCACCGTCCGGCATCGGGTTGGAACGCAGTTCGAGGATTCGGCCACTGGTCGTCAACTCCATCTGCCATGGGCTGACGAAGCTGGTCAGCCGGTTGAGCATCGCCACGCGCTGGTCGGCCGGGATATCGCCGCGCTCGGCGAGGTGGCGCAGGATGCGGTCGAGCGAGACGCCGACCTGGCCCATCTCGTCGGGCAGGTCGAACAGCGCGCGATATTGTCTGTTCCAGCAGATCAGACGAAAATCGCGGTCGAATACGGTGATGCCCTGCTCCATCTGGTCGAGCGCGATCTGCAGCAGGTCGCGATTGTGCTGCAGCGCTTCGGTGGCGTCGTCGAGCAGGCGAAAGGCGTCCTTGGACTCGCGGTCGTTGCGGCGAAACAGCAGCGACAGGATCAGCCGCGCCGAAGACGAGCCGACCGCGCTCGCCAGCAGCTGCTCGGAAAAGCGGATGACATCCATGCTGGCCTGCTCATTGCCGTGCAGCGAGACGCCATTGCTTTTCTCGAAGGATTGGAAGGAGCGCTCGGTGCGCTCGACGCCGAGGTAGCGCGAGATGGTGTCCTTCAGCACGTTGACGGTGATGGCGGTGCGGAAGCGGCGCAGGCTGGGCATCGGGCCGGATTCGCGCGGCACGAAGATCGACGCCTGGATCCGCTCCAGCGGCACTGACGCGCGCGACAGCGAGCCGAGCACGAAGAACAGCGTGTTGACCGACAGGCTCCAGAGCACGCCGTGGTTCAACGGTTCGGCGACGGTGCCGAACAGAGCCTGCGGCCGCAGCGCCTCGAAACCGAACAACCCCTGCACGACGATGTCCGCGTCGGCTGCCGAGAGCGACGGCAAAAGCAGCGTATAGCCCCAGACGAGGATGCCGGCGACCATGCCAAGGGCCGCGCCGCGGCCATTGGCGCCGCGCCAGATCAGCCCGCCGATCAGCGCCGGCGCGAATTGGGCGATTGCCGCGAACGACATCAGGCCGATCGACGACAGCCGCGCCGAGTTGGTGCTTTCGCGGTAGTAGAGGAAGGCGATGAACAACAGGATGAAGATGGCGCCGCGCCGCACGTTGAGGATCAGCGTCGACCAATCCTCATTCTCAGAGGTCGTGGTCTTGAGCAGGCGGCGCACGAACAGCGGGATGACGAGGTCGTTGGAGATCATGATCGACAGCGCCACGCTTTCGACGATCACCATGGCGGTCGCCGCCGACAGCCCACCGATGAAGGCGGCCATGGCGAGGAAGTCATGGCCGCCGAACAAGGGCAGCGCCAGCACATAGAGGTCACTGGTGGTTTTGGCGCCGACCAGCGCCAGGCCGGCGAAGGCGATCGGCAGCACGAACAGGTTTATCGCCACGAGATAGAGCGGAAACACCCAGGTCGCGGTGCGCAGTTCGGCCTCGCCGCGGTTCTCGACGATGGTGACGTAGAACTGGCGCGGCAGCATGATGATGGCAAAGCCGCTCAGGCAAGTCAGCACCAGCCAGGTGGCGAGCGAGGTGTTGTAGCCCATGGCTTGCCGCACCTGGCTGTTTTCGGCCAGCTTGTCGATCATGTCGCCCAGGCCACCGAAGATCAGGAAGGTGACCATCAGGCCGATCGCCAGGAAGGCGGCGAGCTTGACCACGGTTTCGACCGCCACCGCCAGCACCAGCCCGTCCTGGTGCTCGGTGGCGTCGGCATGGCGGGTGCCGAACAGCACCGCAAACAGCGCCAAGAGCATGGCCACCACCAGCGAGATGTCGCTGACGAAGGGATCGAAGGAGGGCGGCGATCCCGTATAATGCTCGACCATCAGGCCGACCGAACCGGAGATCGCCTTCAATTGCAGTGCGATATAGGGCACCGCGCCGATGGTGGCGATCAGCGTGGCGATCGCCGAGACGGCAAAGCTCTTGCCGTAGCGCGCGCCGAGGAAGTCGGCGATCGAGGTGATCTTCTCGCTCTTGGCCAGCCGCACGATGCGATTGAGCAGCGGAAAGCCGAACACGAACACCAGCACCGGCCCGGTGTAGATGCCCAAAAATTCGAGGCCGCGCTCGGAGGACAGGCCGACCGAGCCGAAAAAGGTCCAGGAGGTGCAGTAGATGGCGAGGCTGAGCGCATAGATGAAGGGCCGGGCGTGGCCGGGTCCCGACGCCGTCGACCGCCGGTCGCCAAGGCTGGCGATGGCGAACAGCAGCGTCACATAGGCGACGGCAATGATGACGATGAACCAGCCCTGCACGGCCCGAAAATCCTCCTCGGCCAGCTTTCACCCCGGCCTGCCCAGAGGCAATCACAGCTCTAAGGTCAAGTCCATCGCGGCTTTCGGCGCATGGTCGCGACGCCGCCCTGTCGAACCGTGAACCAAGGTAAGGAGAAAGCGGTGTTTTCCAGCTTTTGCTTCTGTTGCAGCCGCAGGTTTTTGTTATGGTGCGCACGGGCCGACGCCGGAGGGACGGCGGCAGCGCGGTCCGTCATGACAAGGAGGGTCGTATGCTGAAAGAATTCCAGGAATTCATTTCCAAAGGAAATGTGATGGACCTTGCGGTCGGCGTCATCATCGGCGCGGCCTTCAGCAAGATCGTCGATTCTCTTGTCAATGACATCATCATGCCTTTCATCGGCGCACTTGGTGGCGTCGACTTTTCCAACTACTTCATAGGCCTCTCATCAACAGTGCATTCGACCAATCTTGCCGACGCGCGTAAGGAAGGCGCGGTGTTCGCCTACGGCAATTTTATCACCGTGGCGCTGAATTTCGTCATCCTGGCTTTCATCATCTTCCTGATGGTAAAGGCCGTGAACAACATGCGCAAGCGGCTCGAGCGGGAGAAGCCGGCCGCACCTGCGGCTCCGCCACCGGCCGACGTCGCTTTGCTCACCGAAATTCGCGATCTCCTCGCCAGGAAATAGACAAGGCCAGATTTCTGGACCAAAACCCCGGTCGTTCGCGGCCGGGGTTTTCTGTTGCCGCATCTGCTAAGAGCATCCGCCAATGCATGTCGCCCATAAGTGCGCAGCGGTTCTGGATAATGACATGCATCAAAGCAGACATCAAAACGGACCTGTTCATGACCCTGATCGATAGCTTGCGCGCCGAAGCGGTGGCCGCCCCCGAAAGCGGCATTGTCGCCGTCGTCAATTACGGCCGTACGCGCGAGGGCATGATCCCGCTCTGGGCCGGTGAAGGCGATTTGCCGACGCCTGCCTTCATTTCGGAAGCCGCCGCCAAGGGGCTCGCCAATGGCGAGACCTTCTATACCTGGCAGAAAGGCATTCCGGAGCTGAGGCAAGCGCTTTCTCGCTACTATGCCAGGCATTTCGGCAAGAGCTTCGCCGAAGAGGAATTCATCGCCACCGGTTCCGGCATGCATGCCATTCAGTTGGCATTAGCCGCGGTCGCCGGCAGCGGCGACGAGGTGGTCTATCTCTCCCCGGCCTGGCCGAATTTCGCCGCCGCCGCCGGTATTTCCGGCGCTACCCCGGTTGCGGTCACGCTCGACCAGTCGGGCAATGGCTGGTCCTGCGATGTCGACAAGATTGCGGCTGCGGTGACGCCGCGCACCAAGGCGCTGTTCGTCAACACGCCATCGAACCCCACCGGCTGGACGGCCGATAAGGAAACGCTGCAGGCGATCCTGAATCTCGCCCGCCAAAAGGGTCTGTGGATCATCGCCGACGAGATCTATTCGCTGTTCCACTACGGCCACGGCCGTGCGCCGTCCTTCCTCGACATTTCGACCGCGGAAGACCGCATCCTGTTCGTCAACTCCTTTTCCAAGAACTGGGCGATGACCGGCTGGCGCGTCGGCTGGATCAAGACCCATCCCGAGCTGCAGCAGGTATTCGAGAACCTGATCCAGTATTCGACCTCAGGCGTCGCCCAGTTCATGCAGCGCGGCGCCGTCGCGGCGCTGGACCACGGTGATGCCTTCATCGTCGAGCAGGTGGAGCGCGCCAGGAAAGCGCGCGACCTGGTCTGCGATATTCTCGGCGCAACCGGCAAAGCGCGCTTCACCGTGCCGCAAGGCGCGTTCTATTTGTTTTTCACGGTCGACGGCATCACCGATCCGCGCCGGGCTGCTTTCGACATCGTCGACAAGGCCAATGTCGGCCTGGCGCCGGGCACCGCCTTCGGCCCTGGCGGAGAGGCGTTTTTGCGCCTGTGCTTCCACCGCCGCCTCGACCAGCTCGAGGAAGCGGCACATCGCTTGGCGGGATGGATGAGGACGGTTTGAGATAAATGGGCGGCGGCTTCAGCCGCCCGACTTCGGCACCAGCAGTGGCACAATCCGGTCGCTCTTGGCGACAGTGGGCCGTCCGGCGGAGCCGTAGGGAATGCCCAGCGCATCCCATGTCTCGACCAGCGCGTCCTGAAG
>NZ_JAMYSN010000018.1:0-113836 GCF_040321955.1 Mesorhizobium sp. M0217
GACATGCAGGCTCGAACCACTCCAAAACCCCTTCGGGCCAAAAGTGTTACCCATGTCTCCGATATAAACCGTAACCTATGTGTCCGGAATGGACCCTCGGTAAGCTGGCGCACCCGACAGGATTCGAACCTGTGACCTCTGCCTTCGGAGGGCAGCGCTCTATCCAGCTGAGCTACGGGTGCCTTCAGGGAACCTGAAAACGAACCAGCCGATAGGCCGGCCAGCCACGGCTTCTTAGCGGAAGCCGGCGCGGGCTTCAACGGGCAATTGGCGTGGCGATATTTTCGAAGCCACGTCGCGCGGCTCGGCAACTTCGCGTCCGCCTTGCAGCCTCAGCCCGGGACTCACCCCGCCACCTCCACCTTCGCCACCCGCCTGCGCACCCTGCGCGGCGCCCGCTTCGCCTTCTTCGCGCCGGTCAGTTCGTGCATCGCATCCAGCTGCATCTGCTGCATTTCGGCCAGCCGCGTCCATTGGCGCGAGATCAGATAGTCGAGCTTTTCGTGCAAATGGCGCACTTCCAGCTCGGCTTTCAGGTTCACCCGGTAGTCGTTGAACGAGCGCAGGCGGTCCTTGGCCTCCGTCCGTCTCTGGCTCATCATGATGATCGGCGCCTGGATGGCGGCGATACAGGAGAGCAGCAGGTTGAGCAGGATGAAGGGGTAGGGGTCGAAGGCGCTGCTCACGCCCGCGATCAAATTGACGCCGATCCACACCGCAAGCACGCTGCCGAACGAGATCAGGAACCACCAGCTGCCGCCGAAAGCCGCCATGTTGTCGGAGACGCGGTCGGCGAACGAGCGGTGCTCCTCGAACTCCTCTTCCGAGTTTTCCGAAATCGTGTCCTGCCTGGCGATCGATTCGACCACCTGGCGGTCGAGCTCGGAGAATTCGCCATGCTCCTGCTGCAGCAGCTCCTCCATGTAGCGCATGCGGTAGCGGCCGAGCTCCTCCCGGCTGATGCGGGCGCCGCGCGGCAGGTCGGGATGATCGGAGCGGATGCGGTCGGCCAGGCTCGGCCTGAGGTCGTCGATGCGCACCAGGTCACGCTTGCGAAACTTTCTACCTGATATCGCCGACGGTTTTCGCTTCGGCTTCAGGCGGCCATGGGGTTCGGAGTCCGGCACATCGGGCGCTTCCAGCGCCTCGTCGGCAACCAGTTCGGCGTCGTGGGCGGGCGGCGCCTCGAAATACTCGCCGCCGCTGTCGTTTTCATTGTCGGCCTGTTCGGATGGTTTTGGGCTCATGATGCCGGCTCCTGCTGTCGCGCCCACGATACGCCAAGGCGAGGCGGCATAGCCACTGTGGCGGTGAAGATTGGGGGCTTGTGCATGCTTGTGATGAATGCCTGCTGCAATTGCCTGTGGCAGCGCAGCCCCCAGGGGCCTCGCTCGCCTGCTGCTCGGCAACCAGACCGCCGAAGTGCTGTTGCCGACGGAGGTCGCGCCTGCTGCAGAGTTAAGATGAGGCAGCGATCCTTCACGACCCCCCTCTGTCCTGCCGGACATCTCCCCTCAAGGGGGGAGATCAGATGTCGCCATGGCTTCGCCAAACACGAAAAAGAGGCGAGACGCCGAAGCTGCTAATCTCCCCACTTGAGGGGGAGATGGCCGGCAGGCCAGAGGGGGGTGCTGTCCCGCCGACGTTTCAGAGTTCCTCCACCCAACGACGGGTTCTATTGCGGCGGTAAACCAGGCAACTGCGACCCCTGCGCCGGCAAACCAGGCGGCGGCAGGCCGGGCGACGCGGCCGGCTGATCTCCCGCAAACATCAGCCGCGTCTTCGTATCGGCCATGGCGGGCGACAGACTGCGCTGGATCAGCGCTTCGACATGGTCGTTGCGCTGCCTAGCGCTGTCGGCGCCCATCACCACCACGATCAGATGCCGGCCGTCGGCATTGTAGGACGTGACGATATTGTAACCGGATGCCCTGATATAGCCGGTCTTGATGCCGTCGACGCCGCGCACCCGGCCGAGCATGTCGTTGTGGCCGCGCACCAGCCGGCCGCGGAACATGAAGTCGCTTTCGGAGAAATAGTGGAACTGCTGCGGGAAGCGGGCGCGCAGCGCCATCCCCAGCGTCGCCATGTCGCGCGCCGATGTGTGCTGGCCATCGTCGGGCAGGCCGGAGGCATTGCGGAAGACGGTGCTGCTCATGCCGATCTGGCGCGCCTTGGACGTCATCATGGCGGCGAACTGGTCCTCCGAGCCGCCGAGATATTCGCCCACCGCCACCGCCACGTCATTGGCCGACTTGACCACGATCGCCCGGATCGCCGAATCGACATCGATGCTCTCGCCGCGCTTGAAGCGCAATTTGGTCGGCGGCTGCCGGGCGGCATTGTCGGAGACCGGAATCTGCGTTTCCTTCGAGACGCGGCCGGACTCCAGCGCCTCGAACAGCAGGTACAGCGTCATCATCTTGGTCAGCGACGCCGGATAGCGTTGCGCCCTCGAACTGACTTCGAACAGCGTCTTGCCACTGCCGGCATCGACGACGATGGCCGCATATTTCTCCTGCGGCGCCGGCACCGCCAGCACGCTGTCGGGCGGTGCGGTGGTGCTGCAGCCGGCCGCGAAGACAAGCAGCAGGAGGGCTGCGAGAAATTTCTGGGCGGGGGAGGGGAAATGGAAATTTGGCAAGTCAAGTCCGGCGTTGCTGAGAGGGCCGGAACCTAGCCTAACCCATTTTGTTCGTCCATTTGGTTAACGGCGGAGCTGCCGATGACGCTGCCAATCTCCCCCGCAAGGGGGGAGATCAGATGTCGCTTCGGCTTCGCCAACCATCGGCGCTGAAACGGCAACCTCCCGAAATCGCCTGCTTCCTGTCCTGTTTTGCCTGCGGGGTCGCGGTGCTGCTATAGAGGCGGCAATTGCTTGGGGGATTTGACAATGACCGGTGACATCGGCGCGGCTGCGCCATCTCTTATCAGGGCTTCGCTCAGCCGCACCGGCAAATGGGCCGGCAGCGTCGCTTTCATCGGCGGCGCCGCATCCGACATCCTCAATCCGCTGGCGCCGTTCGCCGCCTATATCGCGCTGGTCGCTTCGGTTGCCGCCGCCGTCATCGCCATTGCCATCGTTCTGCGGCTGGTGCTGGCCGCCAAGGCGCTGCCGGCGCTGATCTTTGCCACCAGCGCTGCCGCCGTCGCCGGCGGCGTCTATGGCCTGCAGCAGCAGTCCAATTCGCAGAACGGTGTGATCGCCGGCCTGGTGCCGGCCATCGCCCAGTTGCAGCAGCAGATGGGCATCGTCTCGGCCAGGGTGGCCAGGATCGAGCAAACGGTAACCGAGACGAAGCTGGCGGTCGACCAGGTCAAGCAATCGACCGACGCGGTGGCGAAGAAGACCGAGGAAATTGCGTCGACCCAGCAGCAGCAGGCTGAGCAGGGCGCGCAGACGCAAAAGTCGGTAGAGGCGGTCAAGCAGACGACCGAAACGCTCGCTGCCGGCCAGCAGAAACAGGCCGAGCAGGCGGATAAGCTTCAGGCGACCACCGAGCAGATCGCCGCCTCGATCGACACCATCGCCAAGGGCTTTGCCGCATTGGCCGCGCAGGGCGGGACGATCGCCGAGCCGAAGCGGCCGGACGAATTCTATCACAATGCCCGCGTCTACGAGCTTTCCGGCGACATGCTGAATGCGCGGCGCTCCTATCTCGCTTTCGCCGGTTTCGACGTCGACGCCGTCGATCCCTACACACGCTTCGCCACCCTGCTGCGCGTGCAGGACGGCAAGGCCGGCGCCCGCGAAGTGTTCGGCGCCCTGGCCGACAAGGCCAAGGCGCTGTCGATCAAGCTGGTCCATATCCTGCAGTTCGACGATGCCCAGCGTCTCGACAAGCTCAACGCCTTCATCGCCGCCAATCCGGATTTCGCACCGGCCTATTACCTGCTCGCGCAGGAGTTTTCCGAGGATCGCCTCGGCGTCCAGTCGCTGTCCGACAAGCGCAGCGAGGCCGAGGCGCTGACCAGGTTCGTCTCCTATGAAAAGGAAGGCGGGCTGCTCAAATATTTCGTCGACCAGACGCAGCTCGCCGACTGGCTCGACCGCAGCCGTACCCGCCTGACGGCGCTTGGCGACGTGCTCGACCCAGCACGCTTTGCCCCGACGCTGACGCCGATGCGCTCCAATGCCGGCTGGACGATCTCCATCTCGCTGCCCGAGGCCGCGACCGGCATTTCCTGGCGCATGGGTGTGTCAGGTCCGTTCACCGACACCGGGCTGATGGCGATGAACGACCAGCGCACCGGCAAGCCGATGCCCAATCCGAGCTTCGAATTGCCCGACAGCACCACGGCCACCACCATCGGGGTCAAGTATCTCGATCTCAGGGGCCGCGAGACCGGGCCGTTCAACATAAGTTTCGATCCGGACGCAGCGCTGCAACAGGGCAACAAACAGATCCTCGACCAGTTCTGGACGTCGTGGATCGCCTTCGACGCCAGCGGCAATCATGGCCTGGTCTATTTCTCCCAGATGCTGTCGTTCCGCTGCGGCATCAAGGAGGTGCGCTACAGCCTGAACGGCACGGCGCTCGACAGGGAGATCAAGCTGCCGCCTTGCGACAAGAAGGACCCGTACGCCATTCCTTATGACTACCAGCCTTACTTCAAGGTCGCCGACAACGTGACGTCGATGGCGGTGCAGGTCACCTACACCGACGGCACCAAGTCGCCGGTGCGCGAGTATAAGCGGCAGTAGGCGCCCACCCTCCCCCATGTGGGGAGGGTCGATCCGCGTAGCGGATCGGGGTGGGGGTCCTCGTAGGGCGCTACCCCCACCCCGTCGATCGATCTCCGCTTCGCTCCGATCGCTCGCCGACCCTCCCCACAAGGGGGAGGGTAAAAATCGCCCTGATGCAAAATGCCGGTCGCTGTGCTTGCGCATCCCTCGCGGAGCGGGTTTGTTCGCTGCCATCAGAATCAGCAGGTGCGCGGATGGATACGGTCACGATCAAGGCAAAGGGCATTTCGGTCACGCTCGATCTCACTGTCGGCCATATCGCCGACATAACGGTCGACAGCGATGGCCGCCAGCTGAAGCCGCTGCACCGCGCGCCCTGGATCGATGCCGGCGAGACGCTGCCGCCGGATCTGCCTCAAGGCACGGTGCGGCTGTCGGGCGATTTCCTATGCGCACCGTTTTCGGCCAGCGACATCGAGGCCGCACCGCTGCATGGCTGGCCGGCCAACAGCGCCTGGGATGTCACCGCCAGCGAAGCGACATCCGACGGCTGGCGGGCCGTCTTCCGGTTGCGCCGCACGGTGATGGGCGCGACGGTCGACAAGATCTTCACGCTCCGCAACAGTCATCCCTTTCTCTATCAGGAGCATGTCTTTTCCGGCGGTTCCGGCGCTGTCTCCGCCGCCCACCATCCGATGGCGGCGATGCGCGATGGCGGCCGGCTGGCCTTTTCGCCGAAGCGCTTTGCCGGGACACTGGACGCACCGCTGGAGCCCGATCCGGCCCGCGGTCGCTTCAAGCTTTCCTATCCCGCCCGCTCGACCGATCTGACGCGCTTTCCAGCCACTGGCGGCGGCACGCTCGATCTCACCGACTACCGCATGGAGGATGAGCGCGAGGATTTCATCACCCTGGTCGAAGCCGATCATGGCGGTCCGGGCTGGACGGCGCTGGCGCGCCGGGCCGAACAGGATCTGGTGCTGGTGCTGAAGAACCCGGCGGAGCTGCCGGTCACCATGCTGTGGTTCAGCAATGGCGGCCGCGACTACGCGCCGTGGAGCAGCCGCCATCGCGGCGTGCTCGGCATCGAGGACGGCCGCGCCGCCATCGGCCATGCCGCATCGATCGGCGACAATTGGCTGAAGCGCGAAGGGGTCGCGACCGCTTTTACCCTCGGCGGCGAAGTCTCCTTCCGCCATGTCATCGGCACGCTGCCGCTCACGAGCGGCGAGCCGCCGCGCGATATCGGGACAGCCTCAGGTCACATGCGTCTCACCGGAGCCGATGGTTCGACCCGCGATGTCAGGTTCGACAGCGATTTCCTGCGGATCGGCCAGCCCGGCTGATTTTCGAACGCTGGCCCTGCCCCTCACCTGCCTGCCGGCATCTCGACACACGGCACATGGAGCTTGTCCGCCGCACCGCCGCGCCAACCAATCTGCTTGGCGCTGCGGCGGACGCATTGGGAGGAGAAGTGTTACCCATCTATCGGCTGGACACCGGCAGGGCGACGAGGGGCAGCGCTGACGTGGCGGATGTCGTGAGATTGCCCAAATCGCGGTTTGAAATTTCCTTGAACTGCCGACAAGATGCAAAGCATAATTGGAAGCGCCCAATGTCCGAAATCGCCCATCTCGCCGCCACCATCTTCAAGCGCGCCGGCAAGGCGAAACGCTTCATCGTCGCCATTGCCGGCCCGCCCGGCGCCGGCAAGTCGACGCTCTCGGCCGGCCTGCATGATCTGTTGCCGGAGGGCGCGGCTGAAGTCGTGCCGATGGACGGCTTCCACTATGATGACATCGTGCTCGACCAGCGCGGCCTGCGGTCAAGAAAGGGCGCGCCGGAGACTTTCGACTTCGCCGGCTTCGAGACGCTGTTGAAGCGCATCCGTTCGGGCGAGCCAGACATCGCCATTCCGGTGTTCGACCGCAGCATGGAATTGTCGCGCGCCGCCGCCTCCATCGTTGCCGCCGAGACCAAGTTCATCCTGGTCGAAGGCAATTACCTCCTGCTGGACGAGGAGCCGTGGTCGCGGCTGGCGCCGCTGTTCGACTTCACCATCTTTGTCGATGTGCCGCGTGCCGAACTCGAGCGCCGCCTTCTGGTGCGCTGGCACGAGCATGGCCGCTCCGACGAAGACGCCCGCGCCTGGATCGCTTCCAACGACATGCCCAACATCGATCGCGTGCTCGGCCGTCGCAGGTCCGCCGACCTGGTTGTTGGCGATCCCGCATAGTTCGCTGGACTTCGGAACGGGAACCTTAAGACTTTCAGGTCGTTATCCCTCATCGGCAATCGTGCCGCCGTGAGGGAACCGTCAGATGGCAACCAAGGCAAAAACACCCGCCAAGAGCAAGACCGCTCAACCCAAAGCCAGGCAGGCAAAGGCCACGCAGGCCAATGCAGGCGCCGGCCCGGCGATCGCCGAGCGGTCCAAGGACGCAAAGCCGGCTTTCGGCAAAGCGGCCCCAAAGAAGGTAGAACCGGTGGCGACGGCAAAGGTGACGGCGAAAACCGCCAAACCCAAGAAGCCGGCAAGCAGCGGCTCGGTGGCCGGCGGCGCGATGCGCACCGTCAAGGCGACCGCCAATGTCGCCGCTGGTGCGGTGGCGGCGACAGCCAGGGGCGCTGCGTCGCTCGCTGCGTCCGTCATCGGCAAGGGCGGCTCGAAAAGCAAGGCCAAGGCGAAATAGACCCGGCTGCTTCGGCTGGCCGAGGTCAATTCCTGGCGGGAATGGTCAGGCCGCGCTGCACCGCGGGCCGCGCCAGCCCGCGCTCCAGCCATGCCGCGACGGCGGGGAAGTCGTCGAAGCCGACGAGTTCGCGCGCCTCGTAGAAGCCGATCAGATTGCGCACCCAGCCCAGCATCGAAATGTCGGCGATCGTATAGTCGTCGTCCATGATCCAGGTTCGACCCTTCAGCCGCGTCTCCAGCACCCCGATCAGCCGCCGCGATTCATTGCGGTAGCGATCCAGCGGCCGCTTGTCGGCGATCTCGCGCCCGGCGAATTTGTTGAAAAAGCCGACCTGTCCGAAGATCGGTCCGATCGCCGCCATCTGGAAGAACACCCATTGGATGGTCTCGTAGCGCCGCGCCGGATCGACCGGGATCAGCTTGCCGGTCTTGTCGGTGAGGTAGAACAGGATGGCGCCGGATTCGAACAGGCCGAGCGGCTTGCCGCCCGGACCGTCGGGGTCGATGATCGCGGGTATCTTGCCGTTCGGGTTCAGCGACAGGAATTCCGGCGTCCAGCTCTGGTCCTTGCCGATATCCACCAGATGCGCCTCGTAGGGCAGGCCGAGTTCTTCCAGCGCGATCGAGACTTTCACGCCATTCGGCGTCGTCGCGGAATAGAGCTGCAGGCGGTCGGGGTGGCTGGCCGGCCAGCGCATGGTGATCGGAAAGGCGGACAGGTCGGTCATCGAAAGCTCCGATCGGGAATTTGGCGCGGCATCGCGCCGTCTGGCGTGTTGCGAAGGATTATCCTCGGCGTCTTTGCCGATCAACCGGCCGACGGTGCACACACCGTCTTCGCAGTCATTCAGGGCCAGTCGCTCAGGGCCAGTCGCTTGCCGTCAGACCGCCTTGAACGCCACCACGGCATTGGTGCCGCCGAAGGCAAAACCGTTGCTGATCGCCGCGCGCACCTTGCGCTCGCGCGCCACATTCGGCGTGATGTCGAGATCGCAGTCGGGGTCGGCCTGCCGGAAATTGGCCGTCGGCGGCACGATGCCTTCGCGGATCGCCATCACGCAGGCGATCATTTCCAGGCCGCCCGAGGCGCCGAGGCAATGGGCATGCATGGACTTGGTCGACGACACCGACAGCTTGTAGGCATGGTCGCCGAAGACGCGCTTGATTGCCGCCGTCTCGATCTGGTCGTTGGCCTTGGTGCCGGTGCCGTGGGCGTTGAGATAATCGACGTCCTCGGGATTGAGCCCGGCGTCCGCCAGGCAGGCGCGCATCGCCGCCGTCGGTCCCTCGACTGTCGGCGCGACGATATCGGAAGCGTCGGCGGAAAGGCCGGCGCCGGCAAATTCGGCCAGAATGGTAGCGCCGCGCGCCATGGCATGTTCATACGTTTCCAGCACCGCCATTCCAGCACCTTCGCCGAGCGACAGGCCCTGGCGATCGGCTGAGAACGGCCGGCAGGTATCGGGCGCCAGCACCCGCAGGGCTTCCCAGCCTTTCAGGATGCCCCAGAGCAGCGGCGCGTCGGTGCCGCCGGCGACCATGACATCGGCGCGGCCGAGCCGGATCTGGTCGACCGCCGAGGCAAAGGCGTGATTGGACGAGGAGCAGGCCGAAGTGACGCCGAACACCGGCCCGCGCAGGCCGAGATTCATGCTGACATGGCCGGATGCCGCACTCGGCATCACTTTCGGCACGGTGAAGATGCCGGCCCGGTTCTTGCCGTCGACCAGGATGGCGCGATAGTTCTCCTCGATCGCCTCCCAGCCGCAGACGCCGACGCCGACAACCGCGCCCATCCGGTAGGTGGTTGCTTCATTCGATGTCAGGCCGGCATGCTGCATGGCTTCGCGCGCGGCAATCGTCGCCAAAAGGCTGAAGCGGTCCATCGACACGGTCTGCTTGTGGCTGATGCCATGGTCGGGCAGCGTCTTGATTTCGCAGCCGACCTTGACCTTCAAATCATGCAAACCGGGATTGCTGATTTGACCGATGGCCGATCGGCCGGCCCGCATTTCGTTCCAGATTGCAGGCGCATTGGCGCCGAGCCCGCATATGCCGCCGATGCCGGTAATGACGACGCGCTTTTGCATTCAGCTCAGGCTTTTTTCGCAATCAGCGCGCGAACAGCCTCAACCATATCGCCGACATTCTTGAGATTGCTCCAGGCATCGACCGTGTTCATCTCGATCTCGATGCCGTACTGCTCCTCGAGATCGAAGATGATCTCGGTCAGTTCCAGGGAATGGATGCCAAGCGCGGTCAATTCCGTATTGGTGGTGATCTCTTCGCCACCGGGCTCCGCATGTGCCCTGATCTTGGCGATGATTTCCGTTGCCAGCTCGTCAGCCATTCGATTCCTTCCCCAATTTTATAACGTCGCGGTGCCGATTGGTTGGCGCCCCTGTTGCCTGGACTGAAATCGCCGTCGCCTTCAAAAACCCGCCAGGCGCAGCATGACCGTTCCAAAGAGGCTCCCTCTATAGAAACGGAAACGCTGTCAAGCAACAAGCTATATCAACAAGCACCATATCGACAAAGCGCCGGGAGTGCTTAACGTTAGCGCCGTGGATACGTTGCAGCATGTCTTGATCTCAGCTCTTCCGGCCCAGCGCGCGGCCGGGGCGGCCCGGCTTGCGTGCGGCGTCAGGGATGGACGCACCCGGCTTTTGCGCCTCTATCAGGACGGCTCGGCCAAAATCCGCATGCCGGCCGTTGCGGCCGATCCGCTCGAAGCCGTGCTCATCAACACCGCCGGCGGTCTGACCGGCGGCGATCGGCTCGGCTGGGAAATCGATGTCGGGCCAGGTGCCTCCGCCTCGATAACCACCCAGGCCTGCGAAAAGATCTATCGTGCCGCTAGCGACCGCGCCGAAGTTCGGGTGAAGCTCAGCGTCGGCGCGGGCGGGCGTATCGCCTGGCTGCCCCAGGAAACCATCGTCTTCGACCGCTCGGCCTTTGCCCGCACGCTCGAGGTCGAGCTTGCCGCAGGCGCCGAGGCATTACTGCTTGAAGCCACCATATTCGGCCGCCTCGCCATGGGCGAAGAGGCCGCGCACGGCCATTTCCACGACCGTTGGCGTGTCCGCCAGGATGGTGCGCTCGTTCATGCCGAGGATTCCCGCATCGGGCCGGCTATCGCGGCGGCACTTGGCCGCCCGGCGGTCGCCGGCGGCGCCATTGCCGCTGCGACGCTGCTGATGGTTTCGCCGCAGGCCGAAGGCTTGCTCGATGCGGCCCGCGACATCATCGGCGCCGACGGCGATGCCAGCGCCTGGAGCGTCAAAAAATCTGGCAAGCTTCTTGCGAGGCTGTTTGCCGAGGACGGCTACCAGCTGCGCAAGCGGCTGGTTCCGCTCGTCGAACTGCTCAACGGGCGGGCGGGTCTGCCCAAATTATGGTCACTCTGAGCCAAATCCAGGCCAAATCCAGGAAAGCGCATGAACCTGACGCCGCGTGAAAAGGACAAGCTGCTCATCGCCATGGCGGCGATCGTGGCGCGCAAGCGGCTGGAACGCGGCGTCAAGCTCAATCACCCCGAAGCGATCGCGCTGATCACCGATTTCGTCGTCGAGGGCGCCCGCGACGGCCGCCCGGTCGCCGAACTGATGGAGGCCGGCGCCCATGTCATCACCCGCGCGCAGGTGATGGAAGGCATCGCCGAGATGATCCACGACGTGCAGGTCGAGGCGACCTTTCCCGACGGCACCAAGTTGGTGACCGTTCACGAACCGATCAGGTGAGGAGAAAAACGATGCTGGAGCTGCGACCGAATTGCGAATGCTGCGACAAGGACCTGCCGCCGGAAGCGGCGGACGCGCTGATCTGCACCTTTGAATGCACCTTCTGCGCTGACTGCGCTGAACATGTGCTGGGCGGCGTCTGCCCGAACTGCGGCGGCAATTTTTCCGCACGCCCGATCCGCCCAGTGGAGAAACTGGTGAAATATCCGGCCTCGACCCAACGCGTGCTCAAGGCCGAGGGCTGCGGCCCGCGCAAGGCTGCGTGATTGTTTTCGTGACTTCGAAGGGAAGACCGATGATCTCTGCTTCAACCAAACGCACCACGCTTGCAGCGATCCTGCTGCTGGCGGCGGCGATGCCCGCCTATGCCCATGTCGGCATCGGCACCACCTCGTCCTTCGCGGCGGGCTTCGCGCATCCGCTGTCCGGCCTCGAGCATATGACCGTCATGGTCGCCGTCGGCCTGTGGGCGGCGCTCAAGGGCGGCAAGGCGATCTGGGCCTGGCCGCTGGCCTTTGTCGGCGTCATGCTGGTCGGCGGCGCGCTCGGCATGCTCCACGTGCCGGTGCCTTTCGTCGAACCGGGCATCCTTGCCTCCGTCGTCGCGCTTGGCTTGCTGGTGGCGTTGGCGGTCGATCTGCCGGTCTCGGCCGGAGTCGCCATCATCGGCCTGTTCGCGCTGTTCCATGGCCATGCCCACGGCACCGAAGTGCCGGAAAATGCAGGTGGGCTTGACTATATGGCCGGCTTTGCCGTTGCCACCGCACTTCTCCATGCCATGGGCATCGCTGCCGGCCTTGGCCTCGGCATGCGCTTTCGCGGGCTTGCCCGCGCCGCTGGCGCCGCTTGTGCTGCAGTCGGCGGCGGCCTGGTCTTCGGCGTTTTGTGAGGCTAACGATGATTCCCGGCGAAATCATCACCGCAAGCGGCGACATCGAGCTCAACAAGGGGCTGCCGACGGTGACGCTGAAGGTCGCCAACAGCGGCGACCGGCCGATCCAGGTCGGCAGCCACTACCATTTCTTCGAGACCAATGAGGGGTTGAAATTCGACCGCGACAAAGCGCGCGGCATGCGTCTGGACATTGCCGCCGGCACCGCGATGCGCTTCGAACCGGGACAAGAGCGGGACGTCACGCTGGTGCCGTTCGGAGGAAAACGCGAGGTCTACGGTTTTCAGCAGAAGATCATGGGCAGGCTGTGAGATCGACGGGGTCGAGCGCCCTGAGGTCAGTTCGACGGCCTGGCCGCCGCGTAGATGACGATTCTTGCCGAGCCGTCGAATTCCACCGCAAGGACGTCTTCCGTAAGCACGCGCCGCGAATCGATGGCGTTGAACAGCAAGGCGTTGGCGTCGATCTCCTCGCGCAGTTCCGCAATGTCGTCCTGATGCTGTTCGACCTTGCTCTCGACCGCCGGCGGCGGGCCGCCTTCGCTGCGCGCCGCGTCGGTGAGGAAGACGATATCCACAGTATCGAGCTTGGACGTCTTGCGCACGGCGCCGATGTTCTCACGCGTCCGCTCGATCGCGGTGATGATCTTGTTGGTCTGTGGTTCCGTCCGCGCCTCCTCCTGCCGGACATCGGAGCCGACGATCCTGTTGACGGTGTCGGCCCGGTTGACGGCGTCAGCGCTTTCAAGACCTTGCGCGGCTTGCGGGCCGAAAGCTGCGAGAAATGTGCAGGCAGCAAGGCTCTGGAGCCATCTGGTGTCGGCAAAGACAGGCATTGCTCGCTCCTGGTGGACTTTTCTGTGCAACGCCGTTCGGCGCCAAAGGAACGAAACGCCTCCTGTCGGGCGAAGGTTCCCTGTGGGCTGGCGGGCCGGGTGCCGGCCCGCCAAGCGCTTCTTTCAGCTTGCCTTCTTGGTGACAAGGGTCAGCGCGCCATCGGTGGTCATGCTGGCGGCGACCACCTGTGCCGAGGTGAGCCCCTTGGCTTCGAGCGCCGACTTGATCTGCGGCGTCGCGTCGATCGAAGAGCGCAGTTTCTGCAGCCCGGCATCGCCACGCTGGGCGATCACCTGATTGACCTGCGTCTGGGTGGCCTTGGGCAATTCGCTGATATCGACGATGTTGACCTTCTGGATTGCCGGCGCCGCCGGCTGAGCGCTGGGCGCCGCCGGCTTCGGTTGCGGCGTGGGCTGTTGCTGGGCGCCGGCTACGGTTGCGGAGGCCAGCGTGGCGGCGGCTGCAAGAACGATGATTTTGCGCATGTATTTTCCTTTCATCGATTTGGCCAAGGGTTTGGCAAACGGGCGGTTTGGGGTGGCACGTCAACCTCAACGGCCAAATGGGATCAGAAGGTGTCGCCGAGCGGGTCATTGCATGACCATTGAATGGCGACGATGTGGAGTTCGGCTGCGGCCGGACTCTCGTTTGGGGAGCATTGACTGATGGCTAGAATTACCCGCGCCGCCTACGCGCAGATGTATGGCCCGACGGTCGGCGACAGAGTGCGCCTGGCCGACACCGAGCTGTTTATCGAGATCGAAAAGGACCTCACCGTCCATGGCGAGGAGGTGAAATTCGGCGGCGGCAAGGTCATCCGCGACGGCATGGGCCAGAGCCAGGTGTCGCGCGCCGGCGGCGCGGTCGACACCGTCATCACCAATGCGCTGGTGGTCGATGCCTCAGCCGGCATCTTCAAGGCCGATATCGGTCTCAGGGACGGCCGCATAGCGGCGATCGGCAAGGCCGGCAATCCCGACACGCAGGACGGCGTCACCATCATCATCGGACCAGGCACGGAAATCATCGCCGGCGAGGGCAAGATCCTCACCGCCGGCGGCTTCGACGCGCATATCCATTTCATCTGCCCGCAACAGATCGACGAAGCGCTGATGTCGGGCATCACCACCATGCTCGGCGGCGGCACCGGCCCGGCTCACGGCACGCTGGCCACCACCTGCACGCCGGGACCGTGGCACATGGCGCGCATGATCCAGTCTTTTGACGCTTTCCCGATGAACATCGGCCTGTCCGGCAAGGGCAATGCGTCCTTGCCGGCAGCGCTCGAGGAAATGGTGCTTGGCGGCGCCTGCTCGCTGAAGCTGCACGAGGATTGGGGGACGACGCCGGCGGCCATCGACTGCTGCCTGTCGGTTGCCGACGATTACGACGTGCAGGTGATGATCCACACCGACACGCTGAACGAATCCGGCTTTGTGGAGAACACCGTCGCCGCCATCAAGGGCCGCACCATCCACGCCTTCCACACCGAAGGCGCCGGCGGCGGCCATGCGCCCGATATCATCAAGGTCTGCGGCCTGCCCAACGTCATTCCGTCTTCGACCAACCCGACGCGGCCCTACACCGTCAACACGCTGGCCGAGCATCTCGACATGCTGATGGTCTGCCACCATCTGTCGCCGTCGATCCCTGAAGACATCGCCTTTGCCGAAAGCCGTATCCGCAAGGAGACCATCGCGGCGGAAGACATTCTGCACGATATCGGCGCCTTCTCGATCATCTCGTCGGACTCGCAGGCCATGGGCCGTGTCGGCGAGGTGGCGATCCGCACCTGGCAGACCGCCGACAAGATGAAGCGCCAGCGCGGGTCATTGCCGCAGGAGACCGGCAACAACGACAATTTCCGCGTCCGCCGCTACATCGCCAAATACACCATCAACCCGGCCATCGCGCATGGGCTGTCCAGGGACATCGGGTCGATCGCGGTCGGCAAGCGCGCCGATCTGGTGCTGTGGAACCCAGCCTTCTTCGGCGTCAAACCGGACATGGTGCTGATCGGCGGCATGATAGCCGCAGCCCCGATGGGCGACCCAAACGCCTCTATCCCGACACCGCAGCCGATGCACTACCGCCCGATGTTCGGCGCCTATGGCAAGGCCAGGACCAACTCGTCGGTGACGTTCGTTTCCAAGGCGGCTCTGGACTCAGGCCTGCATGGCAGGCTCGGCGTCGACAAGCAGTTCGTCGCGGTCGAAAATACCCGTGGCGGCATCGGCAAGCATTCGATGGTGCTCAACGACGCTACGCCGCATGTCGAAGTCGACCCGGAGACTTACGAGGTGCGCGCCGATGGCGAGCTACTGACCTGCGAGCCGGCAAGCGTGCTACCGATGGCGCAGCGGTATTTCCTGTTTTGAGGCGAGGGGCGATTTGATCGACCCGGCAAATTCCGTTGCGACCCGGTCGGTCCCACCGCAATATGCGGCTCAAAGAACCGCGTAGCAGGTCATGGTCACCGAAATAGCCTCCGCCCACGACATCTTCCCGCATATCCGCATCGTCATGGGCATGGTGATCGGACTTGGCGTCGCTCGCCTGCTGTCGGGGGTGGCGCGAATCGTCCAGCATCCCGGCCAGTACAGGCTCTATCCCGTGCACCTCGGCTGGGTCGCCTCCATGCTGTTGCTGCTGGTGCATTTCTGGTGGTGGGAGTTCGGCCTCTACACCATAGAGGTCTGGACTTTCGGCAAGTACCTGTTCCTGATCTTCTACGCCATCACGCTGTTCCTGCTGTGCGCGCTGCTGTTTCCGGATTCGATGCTCGACTACACCAGCTACGAGGATTTCTTCTATTCACGCCGTGGCTGGTTCTTCGGCCTGCTGGCGACGACCTATCTGCTCGACGTCGTCGACACGCTGCTGAAGGGTCCCGAGCATTTCGCCCGCTACGGCAATGAATATCTGTTCCGAACGCCGGTTTTCGTGGTGTTGTGCATCGCCGCCATACTGGTGCGTGACCGCCGCTTCCACATCGCATTCGTCGCCGGCACGCTGATCTATCAGATATCGTTCATCCTGCGGCTCTTCGACACCATCGTCTGAACAGTGGCTATGGTTTAGGGTCGCAGGAAAGAGGGTTCAACCATGTACAAGGCCATCGGATCGCGTGGATCCCGCGTCAGCCGCGTTCTGTGGATGCTCGAGGAACTCGGGCAGCCCTATGAATTCGTCGAGGTCAAATTGCGTTCGCCCGAAGCCTATGCGCTCAACCCGTCGGGCAAGGTGCCGATCCTGATCGATGGCGAACTGACGGTGACTGATTCGGCGGCAATCTGCGTCTATCTCGCCGACAAGCACGCCGACAAAGGCATGGGCGCCAATCCAGGTGTGGCCGGACGCGCCGAAATGGATTCCTGGATGCATTTTGCCCAGTCCGAGTTCGAAGCGCCGCTGTGGAACAAGCTGCGCCACCGCTTCCTGTTGCCGAAGGACGTGCGGGTCGATGTCGGCCCCGCCGCCGCCTACGATTTCGCCTCGGAGGCCAAGGCGCTCGACGGCCGGCTGGGGGATCGGGAGTTTGCGCTGGGCGACCGGTTTTCCGCCGTCGACGTGCTGTTGGGCGACATGGGCGGCTGGGCCCGCGCCGGAAAATTTCCGATCGAATCCGAGCGCGTCAACGCGTATTTCGACCGCGTCCTGGCGCGGCCTGCCCGTGCGAGAGCCCAGGCTAACGGTGGAGCCATGCGATGAAACTCAACCTGAACACCGACTTCACCAAGTTCCCCCGGGCCGTCTCGGTGGTGCCTGCCGGCACTGCCGGAACTACGCCGCCATCCGGCCGTGCCGTCCTGCCCCATGACGAGCGTCATTTGCGCCGCCGCGCCATTGAGCTTGCCGACGGCAGCAAGGTGCTGGTCGATCTGCCCGAGCCCGTGACCTTGAACGATGGCGACCGGCTGGTGCTGGAGGATGGCGGCCAGGTCGAGATCACCGCGGCACCCGAAGAGGTCTATGATATCCGCGCCCGCGATGCGGTGCATCTGACGGAGCTTGCCTGGCATATCGGCAACCGCCATCTGGCGGCAGCGATCGAGCCCGGCCGCATCCTGATCCTGCGCGACCATGTCATCAAGGCTATGCTGGAAGGGCTGGGCGCCACGGTCCGCGAAGTCTCCGAACCGTTCAAGCCGGTGCGCGGCGCCTATTCCGCCCAAGGTGCGCATGGTCACGATCATGGCCATGCGCATGCGCACGCCGAAGCGCATTCCCATGATGGACGTTCCCACGCACACAGCGAGTCGCATTCGCACAGCCATTCCCATGACGGGCACCATCACGATCATGACTGACCAGCCATCCGGCATCGCTTTGCTGCGGCTCATGGCGTGGCTGTCGCCGGCCTTTCCGGTCGGCGGCTTTGCCTACAGCCATGGCCTCGAACGCGCCGGGCAAGACGGGCTGGTTGCCGATACCGCCAGCCTCGCCTTCTGGCTGGAGACGCTGGTCGAGATGGGCTCGGGCTGGAACGACGCCGTGCTCTTCACGGAAGCCTGGCGCCGCGCCCGCGACGGCGGCGATCTCCATGAAATTGCCGATCTCGCCGAAGCGCTGGCCGGCTCGCGTGAGCGTCACACCGAAACCATGCTGCAAGGCGCCGCCTTCCTGAAAGCGGCAGCGGCTTGGGCGAATCCGGCGTTGGGCCGCCTGCCGGCCGAATGCGCCTACTGTGTCGCCGTCGGCGCCGTTGCCGGCGGCAACGGCATCGCGCTTCAGGACGCGATGTCGGCCTTCCTGCAGGCCTTCTTCTCCAACCTCGTCCAGGCGGCGATCCGACTCGGAATCGTCGGCCAGACGGACGCTATGGCCTTGCTCGCCGGCTTCGAGCCGTTGGCGCTGTCGACGGCCGCGCGCGCCGCCGGCTCGACATTGGACGATCTCGGCGGCTGCGCCTTCATCTCCGACATCATGGCGATGAAGCACGAGACGCAGTATTCCAGGCTGTTCCGCTCATGATCGTCCTCGCCTTCGCCCTCTCGGCCGTCCTGCTGCTGATCACCGCGCTGCATGTCTATTGGGGCCTTGGCGGCATCTGGCCGGGCAGGGACGGCGTCTCCTGCGCCCACGCCGTCGTCGGCTTTCGCGGCGTCGACGAGATGCCGACGCCGTTTGCCTGTCTCGCCGTTGCCGCGTGCCTGTGCCTCGCAACCCTGTGGCCGCTGGCGCTGACCGGGGTCTTCGCCACCCCCTTTCCAAGGGAAGGCCTTGCCGCCACAGCGCTGCTCATAGGGCTGGTCTTCCTCGGCCGCGGCATTGCCGGCTTCACGCCGTGGTGGCGCCGTCTGGCGCCGGAACAGCCTTTTGCGCGGCTCGATGTCAGCTTCTATTCGCCGCTCTGCCTGTTGATCGGGCTCAGCTTCGCCATCCTCGCCATCACGGAGTTTTCGGCATGACGGATTTTTCGCTATGACTCAGGCCAACGGTCCCCTGCGTATCGGCATCGGCGGTCCCGTCGGCTCCGGCAAGACGACGCTCACCGAAAAGCTCTGCAAGGCGCTGCGCGACGATTTCTCCATCGCCGTCGTCACCAACGACATCTACACCAAGGAAGACGCCATGATGCTGGCCCGCCTGCAGGCGCTGCCTGAGGACCGCATCGTCGGCGTGGAGACCGGCGGCTGCCCGCACACCGCCATCCGTGAGGACGCCTCGATCAATTTGCAGGCGATCGCCGGACTGAACAGGAAATTCCCCGACCTCGACATCGTCTTCATCGAATCCGGCGGCGACAATCTTGCCGCCACCTTCTCGCCCGACCTCGCCGACCTGACCCTCTATGTCATCTCGGTCTGCCAGGGCGAGGAAATCCCCAGGAAGGGCGGGCCGGCGATCACCCGTTCCGATTTCCTGGTCATCAACAAGAGCGATCTGGCGCCCTATGTGAACGTCAACCTCGATGTCATGGAGAGCGATGCCGCCCGCATGCGCGGCAAGCGCCCGTTCGGTTTCACCGACCTGTCGCGCGGCAAGGGCCTGCAGGAAGTCATCGACTTCATCGTCGAACATGGCGGGCTGCAGTCGGCCCGCTCGGCGGCGTAATGCATGTCGCCCAAAAGTGCGTAGCGGTTTTGGGACAACGGACAATGCGAAGACAGCCTGCCCCAGCAGTTTGCGGTTGCTGGCCACGGCCGAGCGCGGCATTCTCTTAAAAACGGAGGTTTTCGGATGAGCATCGCCCGCCTGCAAAAGGAAACGCTGACCAACCTGCCCTATTATGAGGAGCGCGTCGACCTTGCCGCCGCCTTCCGCTGGACGGCGCGGCTCAACATGCATGAGGCGGTGGCCAACCACTTCTCGCTGTCGGTCAACGAGGACGGCAGCAAATTCCTGATGAACCCCAACCAGGTGCATTTCTCGCGCATCAAGGCGAGCGACCTTTTGCTGATCGACGCCAACGATCCCGAGACGCTGACCAGTCCCAACGCCCCTGACCCTACCGCCTGGGGCCTGCACGGCGCCATTCACCGCAACGTGCCGCATGCGCGCTGCACCATGCATGTGCATTCCATTCATGCCACCGTGCTTGCATCGCTGGCCGACTCGACCCTGCCGCCGATCGATCAGAACTCGGCCATGTTCTTCAACCGCCACGTCGTCGACGCCCATTATGGCGGGCTGGCCTTCGAGGAAGAGGGCGAGCGCTGCTCGCAACTGCTCACCGACCCTAAGGTCAAGGTGATGGTGATGGGCAATCACGGCGTCATGGTCATCGGCGACACCGTCGCCGACGCCTTCAACCGCATGTTCTATTTCGAACGCGCCGCCGAGACCTACATCAAGGCGCTGTGGACCGGCCGTCCGCTGCGCACGCTGTCCGACGCCATTGCCGAAAAGGCCGCCAGCGAAATGGACGACTATCCCGGCCAGGCGGAGCGTCACCTCGCCGAGCTGAAGGCGATCCTCGACGACGAAGAGCCGGTGTACCGCAGCTGAATGAGTTCACCCTTCTCCCCGTTCACGGGGAGAAGGTCCCGCCAGGGGGATGAGGGGCAGCGCCGACGTTCATAGGCTCACTCAGAGTCCCAACTGAGCCCGCAACTCTTCCGCACTGTTGATCACGACAGCGCCCTTCGGTCCTGCCATCGGCGCTTCCGGCCAGAAGATCGTCCGCATCCCCGCGGCCAGGCCTGATGTGGCGCCGGTAACGCTGTCGTCGACAGCCACCGCGTCTGAAGGATCGACGCCGGCCAGCCATGCGGCGCGCAGGAACGGTTCGGGATGCGGCTTGCCTTCGCGCACGTCGTTTCGGCTGATCGTGCGCATGCCGGGATAGATCAGGCCGACGGCGCTCAGATTTGCATCGACGATCACCCGGTCGGAATTGGACACCACCGCCTGCTGCACGCCGAGCGCGCGCAATTCGTTGAACACTTCGATCGCGCCGGGGCGCGGCTTCAGCGTCTCGGCCATCGGCATGTAGTGATCGTATTTGCGCACGATCCAGTCGTCGAAGGGCAGGTCGAGGCCGAACTCGCTGCGCAGCATCTCGTAGACCGGTGCGGCGGCGACGCCCAGCACCCGCTCATGCAGGTCGGCCGGCGGCGTGATACCGACGCTGCGCAGCGCCGCCACCAAGGCCGCCTCATGCAGCGGCTCGCTGTCGACCAGCGTGCCGTCCATATCCCAGAAAACCGCTTTCGGCGTCATGCGAGGCTCCTTTGCCGATCCCCTTAAAGCGTTTGTATCAGGAGATAAACCGCCGAGCCCGTCCGCTGGCGATTTTCGCTGGGTTGGTTGCCGCGCGGCGGCCGGATCGAAGCAGCAAGCAATTGCCCTGCCGATAGACAATTGCGCGCCGACACATTCCCTGCAAGACTATGACGCTTCGCCTAAGGGCGGGCAAAGGGGCAGGGCTGGAGGCACATTTTGAATTCGCGGCAAGACGGCGGCAGCAGCAGGCTGGACGAGGCAGCGCGCGCCGGCTGGCTTTATTATGTTGCCGGCAACACCCAGGACCAGATCGCCGCCACGCTCGGCATTTCCCGGCAGACGGCGCAGCGGCTGGTGTCGCTGGCGGTGTCGGAGGGGCTGATCAAGGTTCGCGTCGATCACCCGATCGCCAATTGCCTTGATCTCGCAGCTAGACTGAAGTCACGCTTCGCGCTCGACCTCGTCGAAGTGGTGCCGAGCGATCCAACCTCATCCTCGACCACGATCGGCATTGCCGAGGCGGCCGCGGCCGAGATCGAGCGGCGGCTGCGGTCACCGACGCCCATCGTCTTGGCCATCGGCACCGGCCGCACGCTGAAGGCGGCGATCGAGCAATTGCCGCCGATGGAATGCTCGCAGCACAAGGTTGTGTCCTTGACCGGCAACATCTCGCCCGACGGTTCGGCCGCCTTCTACAACGTCATCTTCACCATGGCCGACCGGGTCAAGGCGCGCTCGTTCCCGATGCCGCTGCCGGTCATCGCCTCGTCGCCGGAAGAGCGCGAGATGCTGCTTGCCCAGCCGATGATCCAACCGACGCTGGCGCTGGCCGCGGAAGCCGACGTGACCTTTGTCGGCATCGGCGATCTCGGCCCGAAGGCGCCGCTCTACGAGGACGGTTTTATCTCGGAAAGCGAGCTGAAGGCGTTGCAAAAGGCTGGCGGCGTCGCCGAGATCGTCGGCTGGGTGTTCGATCGGGAAGGCCGCATGATCGAGGGCATCACCAACGACCGGGTATCGTCGGCAGCCTTGCCGTCACGCGAAAAGTCGCTGGTCATTGCGCTCGCCATGGGCGAGCGCAAATTGCCGGGCATCCTGGCCGCTGTGAACCGCCGGCTGGTCAATGGCCTCATCACCGACGAGCGGACCGCCACGGCCTTGCTCGACGGTTCCTGATAGATTAAGCGGCCCATCGATAAAATCCAACACGTTTATTTGCAGCGCCCGGACGGGTCGTTGCCGTCGAGAAAACCCATGTCGCGCTGCAGATGCGGCGACAACTCCCGGACGTCGACGTAGCCGCGCCGGCGGTGCACAAGCAGGGAAAATTCATGCGCCAGCAGGGAAAACCAGCTCTGCGCCGGGGTCGAATGGAGCTTTTGCTGTACCGTGGTCATGATCTTCAGCCTCCGCTATGCTTGAACTTGATTGATCGTTGACACCAGATATCGGCCTGATTGCCTCTTGCCGCCAATCAAACGTCGATCACGACCCATAAGGAGGGCTTATGCCCGATCTCAAGGCACCACAGCTCGCCCAGTTGCCGCCGCTGCAGGCCATCAGGGTGTTCGAAGCCGTCGCGCGGCATCTCTCCTTCACCAAGGCCGCGCAGGAACTCGGCATGACGCAGGCCGCCGCCAGCTACCAGATCAAGCTTCTGGAAGAGCGCATCGGTTCGCCGCTGTTCCTGCGCCAGCCGCGCCAGATTGTGCTGACGGAACCCGGCCAGCGCCTGGCGCCCGCCGTCAGCGAGGCGTTCAGCCTGCTCTCAAGCGCCTATTCCGCCGCGCGTGGGGGCGCCGATGGTGTGCTGTGTGTCTCGACGCTGCTGACCTTTGCCTCGAACTGGCTGGCGCAGCATCTCGGCTCCTTCCAGGTCGCGCATCCGTCGCTGGCGGTGCGCGTCGATACCTCGAACAGGGTGATCGATTTTGCCCGCGAGGACATGGACATCGCTATCCGCTCCGGCAGCGGCAAGTGGCCTGGAGTGGAGACCCATCTTTTGTTCAAGGCCGATTTCACCCCGGTGCTGAGTCCGGCACTCGCTGCCACCATCGGTGGCGTCCACGAACCCGCCGACCTGTTCAAGCTGCCCATTCTCGATCCCGGCGACATCTGGTGGCGGGAATGGTTCGCCCTTGCCGGCGTTCCGGCGGACGAACTTGCCAGGCGCACCGGCACCAGCATGGGCGCGCAGGCCTATGAGGCGAACGCGGCCATCGCCGGCCATGGTGTGGCGATCCTGACCACCGCATTGTTCAAGACCGAGCTCGCCGCCGGCCGCCTGATCCAGCCCTTCGACCTGGTCGGCGACGACGGCCACGCCTATTGGCTGGTCTACCCGACGGCGCGTCGCAACGTGCCGAAGATAAAAGCCTTCCGGGACTGGATCCTGGCCGAGATCGCCTGCGCCTGAGGGCGAGCGACTCGCGGATTGATTTCCGAGATGCAAAGCGAGCCATGGATCCGCGACGAATGCTCGCTTTCGCGGACAAACAGCTGCGATCGGGCCACCCGGTTAACCAAGCTTGACAAAAACGCTGTCGATATCACTCGCCCGGCATAGGCTTGTGCTTGTGACGAACCCAATTGAGCAGGATCAATCGTCTGCAGATTGAAACAGGGTCGATCAGCCGGCTGATGAAAGTCTATCGCGTCGAAGAAATCGAAAACAACACCGTGCGCACGACGCAGGTGATCGAAGCATTTACGCCGTTTCAAGCTGCCGTGAAGGCAATCGGCCGGGAAGTTAGGCTGCGCAAGGACGAGCCCAGCTGGATCCAGGTGACGGAAGTGCTGACCAGAGCCAAGCAAACACGCGACGGCAGGGTTTTCGAATATTCCGTCGGAAGCTACCCGTCCCACGGCTGATGGACTCGGCCCTATCGCTCCCCTGGCGCGACGATTGGGTTGCGATGGGTCGGCATCAACGCGCTCTCACATCCCCTGCAAACAGCTTCCCAAATCCGTTCAATATCCTCTACGCGCGCAACGCCGCGCTCCGCCTTGCGTGCTGCGCTGCAGCATCGAATCTGGCTTGACATAATTTATGCCAAGTGAGTAATTGCCCATTACCAAGGCAAATGCTCATCTTGGTTCATGGGAGGAATTTGATGAAACTGCGCACGCTCACCCTGGGCTTGTTGTCGGCCAGCGCTTTCGCTTTTGCCGCACACGCCGAATCCATCACCATCGCCACGGTCAACAATGGCGACATGGTCCGCATGCAAAAGCTGACGGACGACTTCACCAAGGCGAACCCCGACATCCAGCTGAACTGGGTCACGCTCGAAGAGAACGTGCTGCGCGAGCGCGTCACCACCGACATCGCAACCAAGGGCGGCCAGTATGACGTGATGACGATCGGCACCTACGAGGTTCCGATCTGGGCCAAGCAGAGCTGGCTGTTGCCGCTCGACAAGCTCGGCGACGACTATGACGCCAAGGACATCATCCCGGCCATCGCCGGCGGCCTCTCGGTCGACGGCAAGCTCTATGCCGCGCCCTTCTACGGCGAAAGCTCCTTCGTCATGTACCGCAAGGACCTGATCGAGAAGGCCGGGCTGACCATGCCCGATGCCCCGACGTGGGACTTCATCAAGCAGGCGGCCGACAAGATGACCGACCGCGCCAATGGCGTGAACGGCGTATGCCTGCGCGGCAAGGCCGGCTGGGGCGAGAACACGGCGTTCCTGACGGCCATGTCCAACTCGTTTGGCGCCCGCTGGTTCGACGAGAACTGGAAGCCGCAGTTCGACCAACCGGAATGGAAGAACACACTGCAGTTCTATGTCGACCTGATGAAGGCCGACGGTCCGGAAGGCGCTTCGTCCAACGGCTTCAACGAGAATCTGGCTCTGTTCCAGCAAGGCAAGTGCGGCATGTGGATCGACGCCACCGTGGCGGCGTCCTTCGTCTCGGATCCGAAGGCCTCGAAGGCGGCCGACAAGGTCGGTTATGCTTTGGCGCCGGACAATGGCCTCGGCAAGCGCGCCAACTGGCTCTGGGCATGGTCGCTGGCGATCCCCGCAGGCACGCAGAAGGCGGAATCCGCCCAGAAGTTCGTCTCATGGGCGACCAGCAAGCACTATGCGGAACTGGTCGCTTCCAAGGAAGGCTGGGCCAACGTTCCTCCGGGAACGCGTTCCTCGCTCTACGCCAATCCCGAGTACCAGAAGGCGGCCCCGTTCGCCAAGATGACGCTGGACTCGATCAATGCCGCCGATCCGGCGCATCCGACGGTCAAGCCGGTGCCCTATGTCGGTGTGCAGTTCGTCGCCATTCCTGAGTTCCAGGGCCTCGGCACAACCGTTGGCCAGCTGTTCTCGGCGGCGCTCGCCGGCCAGACCAGCGTAGACGACGCGCTCAAGCAGGCGCAGGACGCCGCCACGGCGACCATGACCGAAGGCGGTTATATCAAGTAAGGCTCCTCCCGGTGCCGAACGCCGGTCGCCTCCTGACCGGCGATGGCCGCCCGAGTCCCAGTTCGGGCGGCCGCTTTTTCCCCGCTGTGAAAATTCAGTCCGACTAGTGAAGGGTGACCGTCATGGCTACTCAGCAGACCCGTTCGCTTGCCCGCTTCATGATGGCGCCGTCCGTCGTGTTGCTGTTCGTCTGGATGATCGTGCCGCTGGTCATCACCTTCTGGTTCTCCTTCCAGCAATACAATCCGCTGAACCCGATCCGCGACGGCTTCGTCTGGTTCTCGAACTACTCGCTGTTCTATTCCAACCCGGCATTCCTGCAATCGATCCTGAACACGCTCGTCCTGGTCGGCAGCGTGCTGCTGATCACCGTGATCGGCGGCATCATGCTGGCGCTGTTGATCGATCAGCCGATGTGGGGACAGGGGATCGTGCGCATCCTCGTCATCTCTCCGTTCTTCGTCATGCCGCCGGTGGCTGCACTTGTCTGGAAGAACATGATCATGCACCCGCAATACGGCGTCTTTGCCGACATTGCGCGCTTCTTCGGCGCCCAGCCAATCGACTGGTTCGGGCAGCATCCGATGCTGGCCATCATCATCATCGTCGCCTGGCAATGGCTGCCCTTCGCAACGCTGATCCTTTTGACCGCCCTGCAGTCGCTCGACGGCGAGCAGAAGGAAGCCGCCGAGATGGACGGCGCCGGCTTCGTCAGCCGCTTCATCTATCTGACGCTGCCGCACATGTCGCGCGCCATCACCGTTGTCATCCTGATCCAGACCATCTTCCTGCTGTCGGTCTATGCCGAAATCCTGGTCACCACCAATGGCGGACCCGGCTATGCCTCCACCAACCTGCCCTTCCTCGTCTACCAGAAGGCATTGCTGGAGTTCAAAATCGGCCAGGCATCGGCCGGCGGTGTCATCGCCGTCATTCTCGCCAACATCGTCGCCTTCTTCGCCATGCGCGCGGTCGGCAAGAACCTGGACAAGTAAGGGAGGATACGATGGCACGTGCAGTCACCACCCAACACAAGGTCATTGCGACAGGCGCCGCCTGGATCGTCGCGCTGCTGATCTTCTTCCCGATCCTCTACACGATCATCACCTCGTTCAAGTCGGAGCAGGAGGCCATCCAGGGCTTCGCGCTGATCCCGTCGGGGACGTTCGAGAGCTATACCGAGGTCCAGGCGCAGAGCGGCTACTTCAAGTTCTTCTTCAACTCGGTGCTGCTCTCGGTCGGCTCGACCATCCTGGCCCTGATCGTCGCGGTTCCGGCCGCCTGGTCGATGGCCTTCTCGCCGGGCAAGTGGACCAAGGACATCCTGATGTGGATGCTCTCGACCAAGATGATGCCGGCCGTTGCCGTGCTGTTCCCGATCTACCTCATCTTCCGCGATGCCGGACTGCTCGACAGCCGCATCGGCCTGATGATCATGCTGATGCTGATCAACCTGCCGATCGTGATCTGGATGCTCTACACCTACTTCCGCGAAATCCCCGGCGAGATCCTGGAAGCGGCACGCATGGACGGCGCCACCCTGTGGGGCGAGATCGTCTATGTGCTGACCCCCATGGCCGTGCCGGGCATCGCCTCGACCATGCTGCTCAACATCATCCTGGCGTGGAACGAAGCGTTCTGGACCATCCGCCTGACCACCACCGAGGCGGCGCCGCTGACGGCCTTCATCAGTTCGTTCTCAAGCCCGCAAGGCCTGTTCTGGGCCAAGCTTTCGGCGGCATCGACGCTGGCCATCGCGCCCATCCTGATCATGGGCTGGTTCAGCCAGAAGCAGCTGGTGCGCGGGCTGACCTTCGGTGCGGTAAAATAACGGACGTTGCCTGAAGCAATCCGGCCAAATAACCCCTCGGGGAGGAAACCATGGGAAACATCACGCTCAAGAACGTCTCCAAGCATTTCGGATCGACGGTCATCATTCCAGGCCTCGACCTGGTCATCGAGAATGGCGAGTTCGTCGTCTTCGTCGGGCCGTCGGGTTGCGGCAAGTCCACGTTGCTGCGCCTCATCGCCGGGCTCGAGGACACCAGCGGGGGCACCATCAACATCGATGGCCGTGACGTCACCGGCGAGGCGCCGGCCAAGCGCAAGCTGGCCATGGTATTCCAGTCCTATGCGCTCTATCCGCATATGACGGTGGCCAAGAACATCGGCTTCCCGCTGAAGATGGCGGGCGAGGATGTGGCGACGATCGACAAGAAGGTGAAGGACGCAGCCCGGGTCCTCAACCTCACCAACTATCTCGAACGCCGGCCCGGCCAGCTCTCTGGCGGCCAGCGGCAACGCGTCGCCATCGGCCGCGCCATCGTGCGCCAGCCCTCGGCATTCCTGTTCGACGAGCCGCTGTCCAATCTCGACGCCGCACTGCGCGGCACCATGCGGCTCGAAATCAGCGAGCTGCACCATCAGCTCAAGACGACGATGGTCTACGTCACCCACGACCAGATCGAAGCCATGACCATGGCCGACAAGATCGTCGTGCTCAACGCCGGCAACATCGAACAGGTCGGCTCGCCGATGGAACTCTACAAGTCGCCGAAGAACCTGTTCGTGGCGGGCTTCATCGGTTCGCCGAAAATGAACCTGATCGAAGGTGCGCCGGCGGCCAAATACAACGCCAAGACCATCGGCATTCGTCCTGAGCATATGGGGATATCGACCACGGCGGGCGACTGGAAAGCCCTTGTCGGCGTCGCCGAGCATCTGGGCTCCGACACCTTCCTGCATGTCCAGGCCGACGGCGTCGGTCCGCTGACGGTACGCGCCGATGGCGAACTGGCCGTACGCCACGGCGACACCATCTATTTGACGCCGGACAAGGTCCGCATGCATCGCTTCGGCCCCGACGGAAAGGCGCTGACGCAGTGAGACTGAAAGGCAAATCGGCGCTGATCACCGGATCCGCGCGCGGCATCGGCAGGGCTTTTGCCGAAGCCTATACGCGCGAGGGTGCCACGGTGGCCATTGCCGACATCAATCTGGCGGCTGCCGAAAAGACGGCCGCCGAGATTGGCGCCAACGCCTATCCGGTCAGGCTCGACGTCAGCGACCTTGCTTCGATCCAGGCGGCGGTCAAGGCGGTCGAAACAAAGACCGGCGGCCTCGACATACTGATTAACAATGCTGCCTTGTTCGACTTGGCGCCGATCGTCGAGATCACCGAAGCGAGCTATGACAAATTGTTCTCCGTCAACGTCGCCGGCACTTTGTTCATGCTGCAGGCAGCGGCGCGTTCGATGATCGCAAGGGGCAAGGGCGGCAAGATCATCAACATCGCCAGCCAGGCAGGACGGCGCGGCGAGCCGCTGGTCGCCGTCTATTGCGCCACCAAGGCCGCGGTGATTTCGCTGACCCAGTCCGCCGGGCTCGACCTGATCAAGCACCGCATCAACGTCAATGGCATCGCGCCCGGCGTCGTCGACAGCGATATGTGGGATGAGGTCGATGCGCTGTTCGCCAAATATGAGAACCGGGCGAAGGGCGAGAAGAAGCGGCTGGTCGGCGAGGGCGTGCCCTATGGCCGCATGGGCAAGCCGGAGGACCTGACCGGCATGGCGGTGTTCCTGGCCAGCGACGACGCCGAATACATTGTCGCCCAGACCTACAATGTCGATGGCGGCCAATGGATGAGTTGATGGGCCGGGATCACGCAGGCCGCAGCCCGGCCAAAAGGGTAGAAAAATGACCGTGAAACTCTCCTCCTCGATCCTCTCGGAACTCCCCGCCAAGGTCGCCGGTCCGAAATACGACCGCGCTGCGCTCAAACCCGGTATCGTGCATTTCGGCGTCGGCAATTTCCATCGCTCGCATCAGGCGGTCTATCTCGACGATCTCTTCAATGCAGGCATCGGCCATGACTGGGCGCTGGTCGGCGCCGGGGTCTTCGAGGGCGAAAAAATCGGCCGTTCCAAGCTGCAGGAGCAGGACTGGCTGACCACCGTGGTCGAGCAGGATTCCGATCATATGAGCGCCCGCGTCACCGGCGTCATGATCGACTTCCTGACGCCCGGCGATGCGGATGCGATCATCGACCAGCTCGCCGATCCGGCGATCAAGATCGTCTCGCTGACCATCACGGAAGGCGGTTATTTCATCGATCCGGCCTCCGGCAAGTTCAACCCGACCCACCCCGACATCGTCGCCGACGCACAGGCAGGCACGACGCCGAAGACGGTGTTCGGCCTCATCCTTGCGGGCCTGATGCGCCGCCGGGCCGACGGCATCGTGCCGTTCACCGTCATGTCCTGCGACAACATCCCTCATAATGGCCATGTCACCTCGGATGGCGTCATTGGGCTGGCCCGGCTGATCGACGAGGATCTGGCGAACTGGGTCAGCGACAATGTCGCCTTTCCCAACGGCATGGTCGACCGCATCACGCCCGCCACCTCCGACCGCGAGCGCGGTATTCTCGCCTCGGAGTTCGGCCTTGAGGACAACTGGCCGGTGTTCTGCGAGCCGTTCAAGCAATGGGTGCTGGAAGACCGTTTCACCGACGGCCGCCCACCGCTGGAAAAGGTCGGTGTGCAATTCGTGAGGGATGTCGCGCCCTATGAGCTGATGAAGATCCGCATCCTCAATGGCGGTCATGCCACGATCGCTTATCCCGCAGGGTTGATGGACATCCATTTCGTCCATGAGGCGATGCAGGAGCCGCTGGTGCGCGGCTTCCTCGCCAAGCTCGAGCATGACGAGATCATCCCGACCGTGCCACCGGTGCCGGACACCGTGCTGGAGGATTATTATCAGCTCATCGAGCAGCGCTTTTCCAACCCCAAGATCGGCGACACCATCCGCCGGCTCTGCCTCGACGGTTCCAACCGGCAGCCGAAATTCATCATCCCGACCATTGCCGACCGGCTGAAGGCCGGCAAAGGCGTCGCGGGTCTGGCGCTCGAGTCCGCGCTGTGGTGCCGCTACTGTTTCGGCACCACCGACAGCGGCGCCGACATCGAAGCCAACGATCCCAGCTGGGACCGGCTGCAGGCAAGCGCGAAGGCGGCGAAGGATAAGCCCGGTGCCTGGCTTGCGATGGAGGATATCTATGGCGGTGTCGGCCGCTCGGCGCCGTTCGCCGAGGTCTTTGCCCATGCGCTCAACGTCTTGTGGGCGAATGGCACGCGCGCGACGCTGACGCGCTACATCTCCGGCAAGCTCTGACGCCAGCCGCAATGACGCCCGAACTGGTCATCTTCGACTGTGACGGCGTGCTGGTCGACAGCGAGGCGCTGTCGGTTTCGGCTCTGCTCGGCATGATCTCTGCCGCCGGGGGCTCGGTCAGCGAGGATGCGGCCTACGAGCATTTCCTCGGCAAGAGCATGAAGAGCGTGCGCGAGATACTTCTTCGCGATTTCACCATCGACATCACCGACGTGCATCTGACCGATATGCGCGTCGAGCTGATGCGCAAATTCCGCGAGGAGCTGAAGCCGATTCCCGGCATCAGCGACATCCTGCCGAGGCTGGGCGTGCCCTGCTGCGTCGCTTCCTCCGGCACGCTCGACCGCATTCGCTATGCGCTCGACGTTACCGGCCTGCTCGGCCTGCTCGAGCCCCATCTGTTCAGCGCTGCCATGGTCGCGCGCGGCAAGCCGGCGCCGGATCTTTTTCTCCATGCCGCCGCTGCTATGCGCGCGCATCCCGGTAATTGCATCGTAATCGAGGACAGCCCTGCCGGCATCGCGGCGGCGCGTGCGGCCGGTATGCGCGTCTTTGCTTTCACCGGCGGTTCGCACGCCGGCAACCCGGCCTTGAAAGCGCGGCTTGCGTCGAGTGAACCGGACTTTATATTCGCGGACATGCTGCAATTGCCCGATCTGATTGCAGGCTAGAGCATGATGCCGAAAAGTGTGAAGCGGTTTTCGGACGACATCATGCTCTACTTCTTTGATTTAGAGACGGATTCAGATTTCAGGTCGAACAGACCTGAAATCATACGGCTCTAGGGAGCGAGAGTAAAAGCATCTTGACGAAGAGCTTCGTTTGCGCGGTCGATGTCGGCACCGGGAGCGCCCGCGCGGGCATTCTCGATACGTCAGGCACCTTGCTCGGCCGCGCCGAGCATCCGATCGTCATGAACCAGCCGAAGGCCGATCACGCCGAGCACAATTCGCAGGATATCTGGTCGGCGGTCTGCATCGCGGTGCGTGCCGCGCGCGAAAAGGCCGGTGTGTCAGCCGACGATATTGTCGGCATGTCGTTCGACGCCACCTGCTCGCTGGTGGTGCTGGACAGGAATGCCGGCCAGCTCAGCGTCTCGGTGACGGGCGAACGGCGCTGGGACACCATCGTCTGGCTCGACCATCGCGCCATCGCCGAGGCAGATGAATGCACCGATAGCGGCCACGCCGTACTCGACTATATCGGTGGCGTCATGTCGCCGGAAATGGCGACGCCGAAGCTGATGTGGCTAAAGCGCAATCTGCCGGGAACTTGGCATGAAGCCGGCTACCTATTCGACCTCACCGATTTCCTGACCTGGAAGGCGACCGGGTCGCTGGCGCGCTCGCAATGCACGCTGACCGCCAAATGGACCTATCTGGCGCATGAGGAAACCGGCTGGCGCCGTGACTTCTTCGACAGGGTCGGGCTTGGCGATCTGTTCGAACACGGCAGCCTGCCGGAGAAGGCAAGTGCTGTCGGCGCAGACATCGGCACGCTCACCCCTGAAGCGGCGGCGGAGTTGGGCTTGAGCGAAAACTGTCGGGTCGGCGCCGGCGTCATCGATGCCTATGCCGGCGCGCTTGGCGTGCTCGGCGGCTTTGCTGGCGACGAGCAGAATATCGGCCGCCATCTGGCATTGATCGCCGGCACCTCGTCCTGCGTCATGGCGATGTCGCCCGATCCGCAGCCTTTCGCCGGCGTCTGGGGTCCATACTATGGCGCCGCACTGCCAAAGCTCTGGCTGTCGGAAGGCGGCCAGTCGGCTACCGGGGCTTTGCTCGACCACATCATCCGCTGGCATGGCGCCGGCGGCGAGCCGGATGCGGCCATGCATGCCAAGATCGCCAGGCGCGTCGCCGAACTGCGCAGCACCGAAGGCGACAAGCTGGCGGCGAGGTTGCATGTGCTGCCGGATTTCCACGGCAACCGCTCGCCGCTTGCCGACCCGCATGCCGTCGGCGTGGTCAGCGGGCTGACGCTGGATTCCTCCTTCGACAGTCTGTGCAAGCTGTATTGGCGCACCGCCGTCGGCATCGCGCTCGGCGTGCGCCATGTGCTGGAGGCGCTGAACGAGAACGGCTATCTCATCGACACGCTGCATGTCACCGGCGGCCACACCAAGAACCCGTTGCTGATGGAGCTTTATGCCGACGCCACCGGCTGCGCGGTGATCGAGCCGCTGGCCGACGAAGCCGTTCTGCTCGGCACCGGCATGGTCGCCGCCACCGCGGCCGGTCTGTTCCCGGACCTGAATGCCGCTTGCGTCGCCATGCAGCAAGGCGGCAGGGCGCGCACCTCGAACCCGGCCGCGTCAGGCCGCTTCGACCGCGACTACAGGATTTTCCTCGAAATGCACCGCCAGCGGCAGGAGCTCGACGCCATCAGCTAGAGCAATTCCAGGAAAAGTGTGAAACGGTTTTCCGTCCGGAATTGCGTACCAAATCTAGGCCTCCTCTCGCCGGCTCAAGGATGCGCCGGTCGCCGCGTCGAACAGATGCACGCTCTCCTCCTCGAATGTGTAGCGCACAGGCGCGCGCAACGCCGGGCATTCGCGGGCCGATACCAATGCGCCGACCTCCTTGCCGCCGCAGGCGAACGTCACCAGCGCGTCATTGCCATGGAACTCGATGAGGTCGGCGGTGCCTTGCAGAAGATTGATGCTCTGAGCGCCGGCGGTCTTCAGGTCCGGCGGTCGGATTCCAAGCACGGCGCGCTGGACGCCGCGTAGATCGAAGCCCGAGCCTTCTATGGAGAAGCTCGAGCCGCCGCCTGTCAGCGTCCAGCGTTCGTCCTTCCGCCCGACGGCCACGTCGATGAAATTCATGTTCGGCGTACCGATGAAGCCGGCGACGAACAGATTGCCCGGCTGGCGATAGATCTCCGCAGGCGAGCCGATCTGTTCGATAACGCCATCCCTGAGCAGCACGATCCGGTCGGCCAGCGTCATCGCTTCCAACTGATCGTGGGTGACATAGACGGTGGTGGTCTTCAGCGACTGATGCAGCCGGGCGATCTCGACCCGCATGTGGTTGCGCAGCTTGGCATCTAGATTGGACAGCGGCTCGTCGAACAGGAACACTTTCGGCGTCTTGATCATGGCGCGCGCAATCGCCACGCGCTGCTGCTGGCCGCCGGAAAGTTCGGTCGGCTTGCGGGCGAGGTAAGGTTCGAGGCCGAGCGTCGTTGCCACCGCCTCGACCCGCTTCCGGATCTCGGCCGGGGGCACTTTCTGTCGCTTGAGCCCAAAGGCGATGTTGTCGAAGATCGTCATATGCGGGTAGAGCGCATAGTTCTGGAAAACCATGGCAATGCCGCGCTCGCCGGGCTCGAGATCGTTGACCACTTTGCCGCCGATCGACACTTCCCCGCCGCTGATATCCTCCAGTCCGGCCAGCATCCTGAGCAAGGTCGACTTGCCGCAGCCGGACGGGCCGAGGAATACGACGAATTCGTGCTCCTCGATCGAGAGATTGAGGTCTCGGATGACGGTAGTGGCGCCGTAAGCCTTGTCGACATGGGAGCAAACGATCGCGGACATGGTCAGCCCTTCTCGCCGGTAAGAAGGATTTGCAGCTTGACGTCTTGCGGCTTGCCTTGCGCCGCCCGCTCGAAGGCCTCGATGCTGTCCGAGAAATCATAAGTGCCGGTGATCAGCGGCTTGAGGTCGACCTTCCCCGAGGCGATCAGCTGCAGCGCGCGGTCGAAGATGTTGGCGTAACGGAACACCGTCTCGATGCGCACTTCCTTGGAGATCGCCGCCGGAACGTTGAGGCTGACCGGTTCGACCGGCAGTCCGACCAGCACCACCGCGCCGCCCGGCCGCACGACATCGAACAGGTCGGAGAATGCCTTCGGGCTGCCGCTCGCCTCGAACACGATATCCGCGCCCCAATTGTCGGTCGCGGCGGAGACTGCGTCGACCAGCGATTGCTCACCTATATTGACCGGCACGATGCCGGGATATTGCGCGGCAATCTTGAGCTTGGGTGCGGAAAAATCGGAGATCAGCACCTTCGAGCAGCCGCCGGCCAGCGCCGCCAGCGCGATCATGATGCCGATCGGGCCGCAGCCGACGACGACGGCGACGTCGCCAGGCACGATGCGGGCGCGGCGCGCCGCCTGCATGCCGATGGCAAAGGGTTCGACCATCGCGCCTTCGGCGAAGGTGACATTGTCCGGCAGTCTGTAGGTGAAGGCGGCCGGGTGCACGGCATAGGGCGCCAGCACGCCATGCACAGGCGGCGTCGCCCAGAAGGAGACGTCAGGGTCGACATTGTAGATGCCGAGCCTGGTCGCGCGCGACGACAGGTTCGGCACGCCCGGCTCCATGCAGACGCGGTCGCCGACCTTCAGCGTGCCGACATTGGCGCCGATCTCGACGATCGTTCCCGCGGCTTCGTGGCCGAGCACCATCGGGGCCCGCACGACATAGCTGCCGATGGCGCCATGGGTGTAATAGTGCACGTCGCTGCCGCAGACGCCGACCGTGTGGATGGCGATCTTGACATCGCCCGGTCCGACGTCGAGCGGCAGCGCGATCTCGCGCAGCGACAGTTCGCCTTTTTTCTCAAGCACCAGTGCCCGCATAGGTAAGTCCTCGCATCAAGTCTTTTTTTGCCGGAAAACGGAATTCAGGAAGCCGCTGAGCACGCCGAGGAACAGCAGCGGCGGTAGCGACAACAGCACGACCGAGGCGTTGAGGATTCCCCACGGCACGTTCATGCCTTGCTGTGAAAGTTCGGAAGCGACGATCGGCAATGTCTTGGCGTTGGAACTGGACAGCATCAGCGCGATCAGGAATTCGTTCCACACCAGCACGAAGCTGAAGGCGACGGCGCCGATCAGCGAGCGCGCCGCTACCGGCAGCGCAATGCGCCAGAACACCGAGTAAGCGCCGTAGCCGTCGACGAAAGCGGCTTCCTCGATTTCCTTCGGCACGGCCTGGAAGGCGGGAATGGCGAGCCACATGATCACCGAGATGGTGAGCAGCGAATAGGTGACGATCAGCGCCGGCAAGGTGTCGTAGAGCCCGATCTGCAGCCAGATCACCATCAGCGGAATGGCGACTGCCACCGGGGGCAGGAAGCGCAGCGACAACACGAAGAACTGGATGTCGCCAGCGAAGCGATTGGGATAGCGCGCCACCGCATAGGCTGCCGGAAGGCCGAGCATGACGCCGATCAGCACGGCGACGCCGCAGGAAATGACCGAGTTATAGAGACCAGTCATGACGCTGTCGCGGCCGATGATGTAGCTGATATTGTCGAAGGTCGGGGTAAACACCAGGCGCGGCACGCGGGTGATGATGTCGACATTGTTCTTCAGCGAATTGACCGCCGTCCAGGCGAGCGGAAACACCGCCATGAAGCCGGCGAAGGCCAGGATGATCTTGCCGATAAGGCGGCCCGGTCTCATGCGATACGGCCTCATGCCTGCACCCGCTTCCACAGCATGGTGAAGGTGATGACAGTCGCGATCATCATCAGCACCGCCATGGCCGAGGCATAGGACACCTTGCCGGATTCGATGAAGCCTTGCGAGAAGGCGTACATATCGAGCGTCTCGGTCGCCACGCCCGGCCCGCCGCGCGTCATCACATAAATCAGGTCGAAGGAGCGCAGCGATTCGATCATCTTGACGAACATCAGGCTGATCAGCGGCGCCTTCAGCATAGGCAAGGTCACATAGGCATGGATCTGCCAGCGTTTGGCGTGGTCGAGCCGCGCCGCTTCGATCGGCTGCGGCGGCAAGGTCTCCAGAAGCTTCAGCACGATGACCGCGAAGAACAGTCCCCACTGCCAGACATCGACCGAGGCGACGGCAAACAGGGCCGTCGACGGCTTCGACAGCGGGTCGAAGATCAGCCCGCCGGTGATCAGCCTGTAGGGATAGGTGGCGATGCCGTAGAGCGGATGATAGGCGAACTTCCACACGAAAGCCGCCGACACGCGCGGCAACAGCACCGGGATGATGAACAGCAGGCAGTAGATGTTGCGCAGCCGCGGCGACGCCACTTCGAACATCAGCACGCCGAGCCCGATGGCCACCATCATCGTTGCCACGACGGTGACGATTTCCCACTTCACCGAAACCCAGACCGCGTTGAGGAAACGCCGGTCGGCGAACAGGTCGATGAAGTTCGACAACCAGACCCAGGAATAGTCCGAGGAGCTCAGCTCGCGGTTCTGCAGGGCGATGACGATGGCGTAGAGCGTCGGCACCATCGACAGCACCAGAAGAATGGTGAGCGTCGGAACCAGAAACGTCACGGGCAGGGAAGAGCGTCGGCGCATGGCCTATCCTCGGGCTGTGCCTTTTTTGGGGAGAACCCGCGGCGCACAGGACCCGGCATCCGGTCGAATGCCGTGGACCGCGCGCCGCGGCCGGGAGGATTACTTCTTCTTCACCAGCTCGTTGGCGTAGGCCTCGAGTTCGTCGAGGCCGCCCTTGACGTCGGTGCGCGTGCCGGTGACCAGCTCTTCCAGGATGATGCCCCAGCGGTCGCCGAGATCCGGCCAGCGCGGATCCTGCCAGAAGTTCACCGCCGTCACCTTGCCGGTATCGGCAAGCGCCTGGCCGAGATCGGCGCCATAGATGTCGGCGAACTCCTTGCTGGACAGCACGCTGGTGCGGTTGAGCTCGCCGAATTGGTGCGCGTCGAGCCGGCGCTTCTCGTTCTCCTTCGACGTCGCCCAGGCGATGAACAGGCCGGCGCATTGCTTCGCGGCGTCATCGGCATTGGCCTTGGCGGCGATGGCGAGGCCGTGGCCGTAGCCGCCGCCGGTCAGTGGCGAGGGCGGCGGCAGGAAGCCGATCTTGCCGACCACTTGCGAGGTCTTCGGGTCGACCGCCATGCCCGACAGTGGCGTCGATTCGACCAAGATGGCAACCTGGCCCGACAGGAAGGCGCCGGTCGATTCATCCCAGCTGCCGGTCTGCGTGCCGGGCGCTGAATCCTTGAACAGTTTAAGATAGGTCTCGGTCGCTTTGACCGCGGCCTCGGAGTTGAAAGCCGGCTTGTCACCGTCGAACCATTTTCCGCCATAGGCCTTGAAGAACGGCATCCAGCGCCAGACATTGGCGCCCGAGCCACGCGCGCCGCGCAGCGCGATGCCGTACATGCCCTTGTCGGGATCAGTCAGCTTCGGCACGTCGGCGATCAACTCGTCCAGCGTCTTCGGCGGCTGGATGCCGGCGGCTTCCAGAATGTCCTTGCGGTAGACCATCAGGTCGCCGCCGCCGGTCAGCGGCGCGAACCACACCTTGCCGTCATAGGTGGCGACCTTCTGCCGGCCCGGGTCGAAATCGGCGTAGTCGTAGTCAGCCGGGTAATAGTCGGTGAGCGGCACGATCCATTTCGACGAGGCGAACAGCGCGACATTGGCTTCGTCGACATAGTAGACGTTGTAGTTGCCCACCGTGGACGCATCGGCGCGCGATTTCGCCCGGCGGTCGTTCTCGTTGAGATAGTCGATCTGGAAGCTGGCGCCGGCCAGTTTCTGGAACTCGTCCTTGGACGCCTCCAGCAGCGTCAGCCCGTCACGCGGTTGCGCCAGCACCTTGACCGGCGCCGAGCAGACCGGCGCCGCCAGCGCCATGGTCGAGAGGGTCGTGGTAAGCATGAAAGCTGCGCTTATGCTCGCAGCGAGCCGAATTGGTTTCATTGATTTTCTCCTCCAGGAACAGTCGCAGGAAGCGGAAGTCTTCGGTTGCGCGATCCTCGCCATCGCCCGAGCGACAAGCCACCCATCGCCAAAATGAGGAGTTGCTAAAGGCCGCGCTAGAAGCCTCGTTGCAGCAGACCTGTACTTTTATGCATTGTGCGCTGCAAAATCCGGCCCGCCTGCACGGCCTCTGTCACATGAGTACCGATGGAGTGAGGAAGGCCGGTTTTCAGGCGCGCATCGTCATCCGCTGCTTCGACAGCTTGCGGTAGGATGACGGCGTCATCCGGTGCTTGCGCAGGAAGGCGCGGTTGAAGTTGGAGATGTTCATGTAGCCGACCTGGAAGCAGATGTCGGTGATCGGAATATCGGTGTCCGCCAGCAGCTTGCAGGCTTGCCAGAGCCGGAGCTTGGCGATGTGGTCGCTGAAACTGTTGCCGGTGTTCTTCTGGAAGAAGCGCGAAAACGTGCTTTCGCTCATCCCGGCCAGCTCCGCCGCCTCCGGCAGCTTCAGATCCTCGGCGAAATGCTGGAAGAGATAGGTCAGCGTGCGCTGGATGATGTCCAGCGAGGTTGCGTCGAGCGCGGGTGAGAAATCCGGCGAGGACAAAAGCTCGTATTCGTCTGTCCTGGCCAGCAGATCGACCAGTTCGAGGAAGAGGCAAAACCGGGCGAGCCCGTGCACGGTGCCCATCCGTTCCATCAGCGCAGCGCCGTCGAGCGCGGCGCGGCCATGGAAGACGATGCCGCGCAGCGATCGCTCCAGGAACGGTTCCAGTTCGCGCAGCTCCGGCAGCAGTCCCGCCGAGCCGCGCAGCCGCTGCGGATCGAATTGCAGCACGATGTCGCGTCCTTCGATCAGCTCGCCGGGTTGCACCGATGTCACCCAGTCATGCGGCAGCCCGCCGCCGACGATGCTCAGGTAGCCCGGCCCGAATTCGCCGATGTGATCGCCGACCAGCGCGACCCCGGAAGACTTCCGCAGGAGATGGATCTCGTATTCCGGATGAAAATTCCAGACATTGCGCTCCCAGGGATAGTCGTCGAGCCGCCACAGGAAACTGTCGCTCGCCTCGGTGACGATGTGCTCGAAAGCCGGCACCGTGCGAGGGATCGCGGCCGTGTTCTTTCTGCGCCTGAATGCCATCGTCTGCTCTCCGGGGCGTATGAGGAAGCGACTGGTTTCGGGTAATCCGTAGCAGTCTGTCGCCCGCAAGTGAACGATGTCTGCCTCAGCGATTTCAACGCCGGCTCTCGATGATCTCAATGAAGCGGGCGAACAGCCCGGCCTGGGATTTGACGCCGAGTTTGCGATGGATGTTGCGGCGGTGAACCTTCACCGTTCCCGGTACGATGCGCATGGCTCTCGCGATCGACTCGGTGGAATGCCCCTGCAGCACCAGATCGACGACATGCTTTTCGCGCGGGGTCAGCGACAGGCTTTCCCAAATGTGGGCGCGGTCGAACTCGTTGACGGCGGCGATCGTCTCGCCCTGCTCCGCTTCGTCCTGCTCCTCGGCCGAAAGTGCGGGCCAGCGCAACCGGGCGAAGTTGATGACCGCCGGCGCCATGTCGCGCAGCAGCCTGGCATCGGCGGTGCCGAAGGGACCCGAGGCGTGCAATCGCATCAGCGACAGCACCAGCGCATCCTTGCCGGGCAGCGGCACGAAGAAGCCGACCTCCTCGGCCAGCCTTGTCTGGCTATAGTAGGTGCGAAAATACTCGCTGGCATAGAAGCGGTCGGGCGCCAGCTCGCGCATGCGCCAGAACCCCTCCTTGCGCTCCACCGCCGCGTGATGAAATGGGTCGAGCAGATAAGGTCCTTCCTGATAGAGCGTGACGAAGACATGGCTCTCGGCCGGCGAGAAGGTTTCGAACAGCAGCGGCGGTCGCGATGCGCCGCGATAGCCGAAGATAACGCAGTGGTCGAAGCTGACATGCTGGCTCAGCCAATCGACCATTGCCTGGCCGAACATTTCGCCGCTGGTCTCTCGCGTTGCCGCGACAAGGGCTGCGAGCCGGCTGTATTCGTCGCTGCGGGACGCACTCAACCTATACCCCCTCAAACGAGAAAATAGATCAGATATACCACCTGCGAGGTATATACTAGCCGCCATCGGCTCTGGTAGCGTCCTGAAATAGCCCTGTTGCTGGAGCCAGCACTTTGACCGCAGTGCCCGACATCGAGTTTCGCGGCGTCACCAAGCGCTATGGCGCCGTGACCGCTGTCAGCGGCATCGATCTGGCTGTGCCGCCCTCCGCCTTTGTCGCCCTTCTCGGACCGTCCGGCTGCGGCAAGACGACATGCCTGCGCATGATCGGCGGCTTCGAACAGCCGAGCGAAGGCCAGGTGTTCATCCGCGGCCAGGACATGGCCGGCACGCCGCCCTATCGCCGCCCGGTCAACATGGTGTTCCAGCAATACGCGCTGTTTCCGCATCTCGATGTGGAAGCCAATGTGTCCTACGGGCTACGCCAGGCGAGGCCGCGCCTGTCGTCGCAGGAAATCGGCCGACGCGCTGGCGAGGCGCTCGAAATGGTGCGGCTTGCCGGCTATGGCAGCCGCAAGATCCACGAACTCTCCGGCGGCCAGCAGCAGCGCGTCGCACTGGCGCGCGCGCTGGTGAACAAGCCGGCGGTGCTTTTGCTCGATGAGCCGTTGGCGGCGCTCGACAAGAAGCTGCGCACCGACATGCAGATCGAGTTGCAGAACCTGCAGCGTGAAATCGGCATCACCTTCGTGCTGGTCACCCACGACCAGGAGGAAGCGCTGTCGATGAGCGACTTCGTCTGCGTCATGAACGGCGGCCGCATCGTCCAGCTCGGCCAGCCAAGTGAAATCTATGACGAGCCGGCCGACCTGTTCGTCGCCGATTTCGTCGGCAAGACCAATCTGTTGAGCGGCAAGGTCGCCGGGCATACCGGCGATCTGGTGAATGTGGCGCTCGCCGACGGCACCGTCATTGCGGCGCGCAAACGAACTGCCTTGCAGCAGGGCGAGCCCGTTTCCGTCAGCCTGCGCCCTGAATCGCTAAGCCTCGGCGCCACGGAAGGCAGCCTGTTCAAGGGCATCGTCCGCAACCGGATATTTCTGGGCTCGACCGCGGAATACGCCATCGAGGTCCAGGGCATCGGAACGCTGCTGGCCAAGGCCGACCATGTGATCGGCCACGGCAATCTCTTCAAGCCGGGTGAACCCGTCGCCATCGGCTTTGCCTCCGGGACGCCGCTGGCGTTTCCGGAGACCAAGAACAACGGGACCAACCAGAGGGTAGCAAAAAATGTCGAAATCATATCGTGACGGACTGCCGATAAGCCCTGAGAACTTCGTCGACCAACTGATGCGTTTGAAGCGCGGCTCGATCGGCCGCCGCGACTTCCTCGGCCTCACCGGGCTTGGCATCGCGACCGCGGTGATGGCGCGCGAGATCGGCATCATGCCGACGCCGGCCTTTGCCGCCGAAAACCTCGGCGACCGCATGTCGATCGCCACCTGGCCGAATTATCACGACCCGCAGACCTTCGAAAACTTCAAGAAGGACACCGGCGTCGCCGTCGAGGTCAATGTCTTCGGCTCCAATGAGGAAATGCTGGCCAAGCTGCAGGCCGGCGCCTCGGGCTGGAGCCTGTTCGTGCCGACCAACTACACGATCTCGACCTACAAGAAGCTTGGCATCATCGATCCGCTCGACATGGCGAAGCTGCCGAATTTCGACGGGTCCCAGGAAGACCCACGCTTCACCTCGGAAGGCACGATCGACGGCACAACCTACGCCGTGCCGAAGAACTGGGGCACGACCGGTTTTGCCGTCAACACCAAGAAGCTGACCAAGCCGATGACGAGCTGGAAGGAGTTCTGGGACGTCGCCATGGCTGAGGGCGATGGCCGCACCATGGTGCACGACTACCAGCTGACCACCATCGGCAACGCGCTGAAATATTACGGCTATTCCTTCAACTCGCTGAAGCAGGACGAACTCGCCAAGGCCGAGGAACTGCTGCTCAAGGTCAAGCCGCATCTGTTTGCGGTCTCGTCCGACTACCAGCCGGGTATGCGGGCGGGCGACGCCTGGATGACCATGTGCTGGACGAATGACGGCGCGCAGCTGCATCGCGATATCCCAGAGATCGCCTATGTGCTGGGCAAGGAGGGTGGCGAGATCTGGACCGACTTCTACGCCATCCCGAAGGACGCGCCGAACAAGCCGGCAGGCTATGCCTTGCTCAACTATCTGATGACCCCTGAGGTTGCGGTGAAGGAGCATCTGGCCAATGGCGCGCCCTCGACCGATGCGCGGGTCAACAAGCTGCTGCCCAAGGAAGTGCTCGACAATCCTATCCTCTATCCTGCGGCCGACCTGTTGACGCCGCTTGAGTTCGGCGCGGCGGCAACGCTGACTGACCCAGGCCGCGCCGAGCTGATGGCGCGCTTCAAGTCGGCCTGAGGCTGGCCTGAAGCAAACGGAAAACCGGCGGGCATATGCCCGCCGGCCTCGGGGCGGTTCAATGCACGGCAACAAACTTCGTCACAATCTCCTGACAGCGCTGCTGCTCGCTCCGGCCACAGTGTGGCTGGTGGTATTCCTGGTGCTGCCGTTCATCGCCATTGCCGTGTTCAGCGTCGGCGAGCGGGCGCCGGAGGGTGGCTACCAGGCCGCCTTCACGCTGGCTCAATACGCCAACCTCCCGGCGCGGGCGACTGCCTTTTGGAACACGATGATGCTGGCGCCGGTGGGCGCGCTTGCCTGTCTGCTCGTCGCCTACCCGGTCGCCTACTACCTTGCCCTGAAGGCGCCGGAGCGCTGGCGGCTGATCCTGCTTGCGCTCGTCGTCATTCCGTTCTGGACCAGCCTTTTGATGCGCACCTATGCCTGGATGTACATTCTGGGCGGACGCGGCATTCCCGCACTGCTGGCCTTTGTCGGCATCGAGGATGTCAGGCTGATCAACACGCCGGGCGCCGTGCTGCTCGGTATCGTCTACGGCTATTTGCCCCTCATGATCCTGCCGATCTATGTCAGTCTCGAGCGGCTCGACCGAAGGCTGCTGGAAGCCTCCGCCGATCTCGGCGCGACCCCGCTCTCAACCTTTCTGGGGGTGACGCTGAAGCTGTCGCTGCCGGGCGTGATGACCGGCTTCTCGCTGGTCATGATCCTGCTGCTCGGAGAATACCTGATCCCGACGCTGCTTGGCGGCGGCAAGGTGTTCTTCATCGGCAATGCGCTGGTCGACCTGTTCCTGCAGTCGCGCAACTGGCCGTTCGGATCGGCCATCGCCATCACGCTGGTGGCGGTTTCGGTGGTGGTTCTGATCGCGGCAAACCGCGTTTCGACACGGGTGTCGGGCGCCCGCAGGGTGGATCTGATCTGATGCGCGCCTTCGTCACCGCCGTCTTCGCCTTCCTCTATCTGCCGATTGCGTTGGTCGTGCTGTTCTCCTTCAACGCCGGCCGCCATGCCAGCGAGTTCACCGGCTTTTCGGTGCAGTGGTACGGCACGGCGCTGTCGAACCCGTTCCTGGTCGAGGCGTTGAAGAACAGCCTGTTCATCGCTACCACCAGCGCCCTTCTGGCGGCGGTGTGCGGCACGGCGGCGGCACTCGGCCTGACGCGGGTGGGGCTCAGAACCCGCGCCGTCTTCGACGCGCTGATGGGTGCCGCGATCGTCGTTCCCGGCGTCGTCATCGGCATCTCGACGCTTGTCGCGCTGGTCCAGCTGTTTGGCGTGCTCAACCCGTTCCTCGCCTCGATCTGGCCAAACGACCAGCCGCCGCGCCTGTCGCTCGGCTATGGATCGATCATCGCCGCCCACGGCCTGTTTTCGATGGCGTTGGTGACGATAATCGTCGGCACGCGTCTCGCCAGCCTCGACCGCAACCTGGTTGAGGCCTCGAGCGATCTCTACGCCACGCCGCTGACGACGTTCCGCTCGATCGTGCTGCCGCAGATCATGCCGGCTGTGGTCGCCGGTTTCCTGCTCGCCTTCACCTTCTCTTTCGACGATTTCATCGTCGCCTTCTTCGTCGCCGGCGCGCAGACGACGCTGCCGATCTATGTCTTCGCCTCGATCCGGCGCGGCGTGACGCCGGAAATCAACGCCATCGCCACCATCGTGCTCGTCGCCTCGGTTCTTCTGGTGGTGCTTGCCCAATGGCAGCTGCGCCAGCGCCAGCCGTCAAACTGAACAAGCCATCCAGCTGAAAGACAAATTCATGATCCTTAGAGACCGCATCGCCGTGGTAACGGGCGCCGGTTCCGGCATCGGCCGCGCCGGCGCCATGATCATGGCCAGGGAAGGCGCGCTCGTGGTTATCGCCGACCGGGATCTGGCCAGCGGCGAGGCGACGGCTTCCGACATCCGCGCGACGGGTGGGCGCGCCGAGGCGATTGTCACCGACGTCTCTGACGACGCGGCGGTCGGACAGCTCATCACGGGCACGCTCGGCAAATATGGCCGCATCGACATCCTGCACAACCATGCCGGGATCCAGGTCGGCGGCACGCTGACCGAGGTCGAGGTCGATGGCATGGATGCGTCCTGGCGCATCAATGTACGGGCGCAGTTCCTGGCCGCGCGGCTGGCCATGCCGGCGATGGTCGCACAAGGCGGCGGCGTCATCCTCAACACGGCCTCGAATTCCGGCGTGTTCTACGACCGCGAGATGATCGCCTATGCCACCTCCAAACATGCGGTTGTGGCGATGACCAGGCAGATGTCGCTCGATTATGCCCGGCACAATGTGCGCGTCAACGCGCTCTGTCCCGGCTGGGTCGACACGCCCTTCAACGAGCCGTTCATCGCCCAGATGGGCGGGCGCGGAGCGATCGAGGCCTATGTCCGCACCAAGATCCCGATGGGGCGCTGGGCGAGCGCCGAAGAGATCGCCGAAGCGATCCTGTTCCTCGTCTCCGACCGCTCATCCTTCATGACCGGCCAGGCGCTGGTGATCGACGGCGGCGAAAGCATCGGCTGATCCAAGGGCCGTCGGTAGGAATGGTTCCCGCCTCTGGCTCAATCGCCGGCTGCCCGTCCTCCCTTGCCTTCATGCCGCATTTCGTCCAATAGAACGACGCAAACGCTGCGAAACCGAAGGTTTTGCCGTTTGGAAGTGCGGCTTCCGGCCTCGTTGCCGACGCGCCGCAACCGGAAAGAGCAGGACAATGTCTGCGATCGAAGCCGGCGCTCGTGCGCCGGAAAATCTTTGGCGTCAGGAAATCAGGGCGACGCTGGCGCTGGCCTGGCCGATGGTGCTGACCAATCTCGGCCAGACCGCGATGACCGCCACCGACGTCATGATGATGGGGCGTCTGGGCGCGGACACGCTGGCCAGCGGCGCGCTCGGCGCCAACCTCTATTTCATGCCGCTGATCTTCGGCCTCGGCCTGATGCTGGCGACCTCGCCGATGATCGCCACCGAGCTTGGCCGCCGGCGCTATTCGGTGCGCGATTTGCGCCGTACCGTGCGCCAGGGCCTGTGGCTGGCGATCCTGATCTCGATCCCGATCTGGATCGTGCTGTGGCATGGCGAGGCCATTCTGCTGGCCATGGGCCAGGAGCCGGCATTGGCACATCAGGCCGGCATCTATCTGCGCTGGCTGGAATGGGCGGTGCTGCCCTTCTACGGCTATATCGTGCTGCGTTCCTTCATCTCGGCGCTGGAGCGGCCGGGCTGGGCGCTGATCATCGTCTTCGTCGCCGTCGCCTGCAACGCCTTCTTCAACTGGGTGTTCATGTTTGGCAATCTCGGCGTCACCTCAATGGGCATTGCCGGTTCGGGGCTGGCGACCACCCTGTCGAGCACGCTGATGTTCTGCGGCCTGGCAGCCGTGGTGATGCTGGAGAAGAAGTTCCGCCGCTACCGCCTGTTCGGCCGCTTCTGGCGCTCCGACTGGCCGCGCTTCAAGGGTCTGCTGCGGCTCGGCATGCCGATCGCCGGCATCCTCGCCTTCGAGGTGACGATCTTCAACGCCGCAGCCCTGCTGATGGGCCTGATCGATGCGGATTCGCTGGCCGCGCACGCCATCGCCATCCAGATCGCCTCGATCTCCTTCATGGTGCCGCTCGGCCTCAACCAGGCTGTGACGGTGCGCGTCGGCCTGGCCCATGGCGCCGGCAATCCGGCCGGCGTTTCGCGCGCCGGCTGGACCGCCTTCGTCATCGGCGTCTCGTCCATGGCGCTGATGGCGCTGGTGATGGTGCTGTGGCCGCATCTGTTGATCAGCGCCTTCATCGACATGACCGATCCGGCCAATGCCAGGGTGATCGCGCTGGCCGTGTCGTTCCTGGCCTTTGCCGCGCTGTTCCAGATCTTTGACGGCGCGCAGGCCGTTGCCGCCGGCATGCTGCGCGGCCTGCACGACACCAAGGTGCCGATGATTTACGCGGCGATCGGCTATTGGGGCATCGGCCTGCCGCTCGGCGTCCTGCTCGCCTTCCATTTCGGCCTGCACGGCGTCGGCATCTGGATCGGCCTGGCGTCAGGTCTGGCCGTGGTGGCGGTGCTGCTGCTCGCGCGCTGGCTGCGGCGGGATAGGATCGCGCCGCCGCTCGTCTTCAGCCATTGAAGACGCACCAGGCGGTCCGCCAGTTGCCCGAAGCAGTCACTGCAGAGCAGATGTCTGGCGTCGCCTTTTGGACCGGAAGCGGCCGAACGCTTCGGGCGTGGGATCTTCAAAAGCGGACTCTCAGTTCGACGCGAGCATCGTTGCGAGTGAACGATCCCAGACTCTCGCTGCTTTTCAGAACCGGGTAGAACGCTCTGCCGGTTGGGGCGACTTCAAGCCGTGGCAAGAGCATTCCGGATTGGCCGGAAGTCGCGCCGCGGTCTCCAGCGCAACCCGCGAGGCTGTCATAGAGAGGCTCGGCAGCACGTGCTCCTGCAGCAATTTCTGGCGCTCGCGGTCCATATAGTCGTTGAAGCCGGCCGTGACGAACGCCAGGGGCACGAAACAGGCGCCGATCTCGCGCGATAAGGTGGCCTCAGGGGCGATCGAGTGGTTGAGCACGTCCGCTCCCATGTTTCGATACGCCAGAGCTTCGGCGGGAGTTGTCAGTCGCGGCCCGTAGCAGTGGGCAGCCACCAGCTGCTGCTCGATGCCATGGACGCGGCATCCGGCTGGCCAATGGCGCCGGGCGGTCTCGGCCAACAATGCCGCACATCTTGGACATACGATCTGCTTGCCCGAGCAGTCGAAGCTCTGGCGGCCAGGCAGAAGTGAAAACGGGGTCTGCGACAGTTCGATGATATCGGCGTTTACGACTATGTCGCCGGGCTGGATCGCCTTGTTGACGGCGCCAACGGTCGAGCAGGCCAGCACTTGCCTTACACCCGCTTTCATCAAGACCCAGAACGCGCGGCGATGACAGGAATGGTCGATATGGTCTCGGGGATTGCCGTGCGAATACATGCACAGGGCACGTTTCGTTTTGCCCTCGACGGTAATAGATGCATCGAATTCGAGCAGTTTCCAATTGTCGCTGGGACCGAAAGGGGTTTCGAAACTCATGTCTCGTTGCAAGGTGCGGACGCCATCGACTTCGACATCTTCCGGAAAGGCGAGACCCCAATTCGCCGAGCCGGTGATGATCGCCAACCCCACCTGGGGTATGTCCGTTGAATGATCCGCCAGATCGTCGGCTGCATGATGATTGTTGGGCATGTTTCCAATCTCGGTCAGGATTTTTGGCGAAGGGTCACGACGAGGACAACGACCACGACGATGACGGTCCACAAGGTCGAAATCGCCGCAATGGTCGGGTCGATCTGATCGCGCAGCGACAGGAACATGAGCTTCGGCAGCGTGCTGTTTTGACCACTCGCGACGAAGATCGAAATGACGGATTCATCGAGCGAGGTCAGGAAGGCCATCAGCGTCGCCGACAACAGACTTATCCGAAGTTGGGGGACAATTATTCCGCCAATGGCTCTTGCCCAGTTTGCGCCCAGGCTGCGCGCCGCCTGAACCTGGTTCCAGTCAAAGCGGGCCAAGGCGGGCACCAACACAATGCAGGCGACCGGAATGGCCAGCACCACATGTCCGACCAGGACACCGAACAGCGTTCCGACCAGACGTTGGGCCGCCAGAACAAAGAAGAGACCAATCGCGAGCAGGATTCCCGGCACGATAGAAGGGGTTAGCAGAATACCCTGAATGGCAATGGCGGCCTTTCCGCCGAGCCGATTTATCGAAATGCAGGCCAGCAGCCCCAGGGGCACTGCGATCATCGCCGTCAATGTGCCAAGGATCAGGCTCGTCCTGAGTGCGGCCATCCATGCCGCCGAACCGAAGAAAGCCTCGTACCAGCGCAACGAGTATGCGCGCGGCGGGAACTCCAAAAGATTGGACGCCGAAAAAGAGAGCGGCACGACGACGAGCGTCGGCAGCATCAGGAACGCCATAACGAGCGCGCAAAAGCTCCACAGGAGGATGCGGGCCAGCCTGCTATCTGGATAGGCTTCAAGCATGGGCTGTGCCGATGCTGCGTCCGGCAATCAGCCGCCGCGCAGCCAGGAACATCACCCCCACCAACGCCATTAGTACGAGGAGCAGGATGCCCAGGACGCTCGCCGAGCCCCAATCCTGGAAGGTCGATAGCGTGCGCTCGATCCGGGTGGAAAGAGGGTTTACCTTGCCGCCGCCAAGCACCGCGGGCGTGATGAAGAACCCTATGGTGTAAATGAAGACGATGATCGAACCCGAGAAGATGCCGCCGGCCGAAAGCGGCAGAATGACCGTGCGGATCGTTTGTCCGAGCGTGGCGCCCATGCTCGCCGACGCGCGAACGAGGTTTGCATCGATATCGCGCATCGCCGCATAAACGGGCAGCAGGAAGAGCGGCAGCATGTAGTGAACCATGCCGATGAGCGTTCCCGTTAAGTTGTAGACCAGCGGCAAGGGCTCAGCTGTCAGGCCTGAACCGGTCAAAGCCGCGTTGATCAGGCCATCGCGTCGCAACAGAACGAGCCAGCCATAGGTGCGCACCAGAATGGAGGTCCACAACGGCAGCATGACGAAGGCCATCAGCAAATTCGCCACCCTTGGTCTGGTGCTGGCCAGGGCGAGTGCCAAGGGGGTACCGAGTAGAATGCAGATCGCCAGCGTGCCCACGGACAGCTCAAGGGTGGTGACGAGTGCCGACCATGTCAGTCCGCTCGAAAGCACTTTCTCGTAGTTGCCGACGGTGTATTCACCCGCTGTGGTGAGGAAGGATTGCCGGATAATCCAGACGATGGGCAGGATCGCCGCCAGCCCAACGATCAAAAGCGCGGGCACTGAAAGCGACAGGAAGAACCGCCGCTCGCGTCGTGCGTCTGCCGCCAGCGCAGGATCGGCGATGACGGTCACGCTCCTGCTCCCGGTATCGCGTGAACTTTCGCTGCCGGTGCATATGCGGTCACTCGCTGACCGGTCGCAAGCTCGCCGCAGCCGCTGGCCATCGCCGCCGGAACGCAGACAAGAATCTCTTGCCCGCCGTCAAGCGCCAGCGTCAAAAGCCAGTTCTCGCCGCGAAACGCCTTGGCGCGCAGCGTTCCCTCGAGCGCCACCCCGTCTCGCCCGACGAGCTTCGCATCAAGATGGAAACTTTCGGCGCGGATCATCAGAGCTTCGCTTGATGCATCGGCGCCGTCTATTCTGCGCACCGCGCCCGGGGCCACAATGTTGGCCTCACCCATGAACTCAGCGACAAAGCGGGTCGATGGACGATCATAAATCCGCTGTGGCGTGTCGATCTGCTGAATACGGCCGGAATTCATCACCGCGACCCGGTCTGACATGATCAGTGCTTCGCGCTGGTCATGCGTCACATAAATCGTGGTGATCCCCAGATCATCGTGCAGACGCCGGATCTCGTACTGCATGGTTTCGCGCAAATTCTTGTCGAGCGCCGACAACGGCTCGTCCATCAGCATCACGCGCGGCTCGAAGACGATCGCCCGCGCTAACGCAACCCGCTGGCGCTGGCCGCCGGACAATGCGGCAATGTTGCGCTCCGCCAAACCTTCGAGCTTCACGCGGTCCAAAGTGTCGAGCGCCCGCTGGCGGGCGTCGGCTTTCGGTACCTTGCGCAGCACCAGCGGATACTCAACATTTGCCAGAACGTTCATGTGGGGAAACAGGGCGTAGTTCTGGAAGACTATGCCGATGTTGCGCCTGTTCGGGGCCAGGCGGGTAATGTCGCGATCGCCCAACAGAAGTCTACCGGAATCCGGCCGGACAAAGCCGGCCAGAGCCATGAGCAGCGTGGTCTTGCCCGATCCCGATGGCCCCAGCAGCGTGAGGAATTCGCCAGCCCGAATGTCGAGCGAGACATCGTCCAGCGCGACGTAAGATCCATAGGTCTTGCGCACGCTGTCGATGGTGATCGGGAGCGACTTCATCATGTGCTCAAGCCTTAGAGCTGAGACTCAGCGGGCCATCATCTCATCGAAGGCTTTTTGGGCAGCCTCGCCATTCCTGACCCACCATTCTGAATTCGAAAACACCGAAGTGCCGGCATTTTCAGGCGCGGTCGCCAGCGTCTTGAGACGGTCCTCGGGGATAAGGCCACCCTCATAGCCAGCAGGATTGACCGGGCCATAGGCTATGAAGTCGGTCAGCTTCGCCACGCGCGCGGGCTGTGTCATCGCTGCGATGAGCTTCATAGCTGCTTCCTTGTTCGGCGCCCCTTTCGGCACCGCAAGACAGTCGGTGCCAATGACGGAACCCTTGAACGTGTAGTCGGCCGCGCCGCCATCTGCTTTTACGGTTTGGGCCCGCCCGTTCCAGGTAACGACCAAATCCGCCTCACCATCTTTCAGCAACTGCGCCGACTGCGCTCCCGAGGTCCACCAAACGGCGACATTCGGCTTGAGTGCTTCGAGCCGCTTGATAGCGCGATCCAGACCCTCTGGCGTGCTGAGAACGGGATAGACGTCCGCCGGTGCTACGCCATCGGAGAGCAGCGCGATCTCGATCGAGTCCTGGGCATTGGCACGCAGCGCACGACGGCCGGGGAATTTGGCAACGTCCCAGAACTCCGCCCATGTCTTCGGCGGGTTTTCGCCATAGGTCTTGGTGTTCCACGACAAGACGGTGCCATAGGAGTCGAATGGATAGCAGTAGTCGGACTTTGCGCCGTCCGGCACGGCCTTTGGGTCGATGATCGTGTAGTCGAGCGGCTCCAGCAGCGACTGTGCGGCGGCCTGCGCGCCCTCCGGTGAGCCCAGGTGAATGACGTCGGTTGTGACCGCGCCCGAGGTAACCTGCATCTTCAGGGCGGCCAAGCCGTCGCTGAGGGTCTCCTCGCCGACATCATAGCCAAGCTCTTTTGCAGCGGGGCCCCACATGGCTTCCTTCATGGCGTTGCCATAATCGCCGCCCGCGGTCGTGATGGTGACTGATTGGGCATAGACCGGCACGGCGGCCGAGAATGCGAATGCCGTCAAGGAAATGCGTAACCAAGACATAGGTTCTCCTCCCTAGAATTTGTTGAGACGCGCTAAAAATGGCCAATTCTTGCCAATCGTAACGTTACGATTGCATCCAATTGCAGGAGAGTCAAGCTGCTTTAGCGAGAGCTTGGATTGACCGTGAGGTGGAATTCGGTCACGTAGTGGAAGTCAGCAAATCAGCCGGCGCTTTCGCAAATGAGGTCGGGCGACATGACCAACCTGAAACAGATCGCGGCGGAACTTTCCCTTTCGGTGACCACGGTATCCCGCGCGCTGAAGGATGGGCCGGAGGTTCATCCCGCCACCATCGCTCGCGTCAAGGAAGTGGCGCAGCGGGTCGGCTATGTGCCAAATCATCATGGCTTCGCGCTCAAAACTGGCCGCACGCTGACGATGACAGCAATCTACCCGATGGAAACACAAGATCATCTGTCCGATCTGTTGAAGCTTCCGTTAATCGAGGGCATGACGCTGGCGGCGCGGCAAGCGGGTTATAGTCTATCCATCTACTCCACCACGCCCGATGATGACCCCATCGAGAGTGTGCAGCGACAGCTTCAGGCGGGCAGCACAGACGGACTGATTATCACGCGCATGGTCTCGGGTGATCCACGCGTTAAGCTATTGCTGGATAGAGGCATGCCATTCGTCGCGTTTGGAAGAACTGACCTGGATACAGCATATCCTTATGTCGACATCGACAATGAACAGATTGCCTACGAGGCGACCCGGCGGCTCGTGGACAAGGGCTGCCGACGCATTGCGCTGCAACTTCTCGTTCCGGGCGACCAGGCGAGTGCCATGCGTCTTTCCGGGTATGGAAGGGCAATGGCCGAGGCTGGTATTCCGATCGACCAGTCGCTGATCGGTCATGGAATGTTCACCATGGAATCGAGCGCAGCCTGGTTCGATCGCATGCTGGCCTGGTCAGATCCGCCGACGGGCTTGGCTTGCGCCAACGAACTGGGCCTTTTGGGGGCACTACACGCTCTTGGCAGAAGAGGTCTCGCGCCAGGGAGTGACATCCACATTGTCACTCGGGACAGCACGCGGCTGTCACGTTTCTTGCCTGCGAAGATCGGCGTTCATTTCGTGGACATAGCGGGTGTCGGACGCAAACTTGTCGAAGTCCTGGAGAGCCGGATCGTCAATCCCCTCGGGCCGGTGGAGACGGTCTTGTTCAAAGGTGAGTTCGACCCTGGCGAATAGTCGGGCGAAGAAGTCAGTTGTCCGCTTTCGAGGAGCACTTAGGTTCACCCCTGAGTCCGAGATGAGGCGCGAAGCTGCCGCCTGCGCGAGTGCATAGGGTGCACTCAGCACCTTCATGGCATTGGTGGTCTGAGCAGCGATCGAGGGGTGCTGTACTGGTGCTGTTACTTAGAATGATTGCGCTCAGCTCCCGTCGGACGACATCGCGCCGAGCAGTCTGCGTATATCGCCGAACCTGGCGATCGAGCCGAACACCAGTGCCGCCACCGCGACGAAGAACACCGACACCGAAGCCATGGTCGGTGTGTAGCCGTAGCGCAGCGCGTTGAAGATCTTGATGGGCAGCGTCTCGGTGGTGAAGCCGATCGTCATGTAGGCGACGATGTATTCGTTGAGCGACAAGACGAAGGCGAAGGCGTAGCCCGAGACGAGGTAGGGCAGGATCAGCGGCAGCACCACGGTCTTCAGCACCGTGCGGTCGTCGGCGCCCATGGTGGCGGCGGCCTCTACCAGCGAGCGGTCGATCGAGGCAAAGCCCAGCGACAGCGTCACCAGCGGAAGCGTCACGAAGAAGATGGCGTGGCTGATTATGGCGGTGAAGAACTGGCCGAACAGCCCGACCGTCGCCCAGAAGGAGAGGAAGCCGAGCGCGGTGATGACCGGCGGCAGGATGAAGGGGGCAAGCCCCAGCACCTGGAAGATGTTCGCCCATGGCGCTATGCGCCGCCACAGGAACCAAGCCAGCGGCAGCGCGACCGCCACGGCAATCGCCGCCGAGCAGACGGCCAGCGTCACCGAATGGATCAGCGCCAGCCGCCATTCCGGATCGGTGAAGATCTGGGCGTACCAGGCGAGCGAGAAACCGACCGGCGGGAAGGAGAGCTCCTGGCGCGAATTGACCGACACGCCGGCGACGACGATCAGCGGCGCCGCCAGGAACAGCGCGACGATGGTGAAATAGACACGGCGCAGCAAGGTCGCGGTCATAGGGCGTTCTCCCTTCGTCCGACGAGCAGTGTCAATCCGACCAGCGCCAGCGAGATCAGCACCAGGAACACCGCCATTGCGGCTGCGAACGGCATGTTGGACTGGTAGATCGCCTGGTCGGTGATCAGCACCGACAGCGTCCAGTGCTGCGGCCGTCCCAGAATCTGCGGCAGCAGGTAGGAGCCGAGGGCGAACACGAAGACCATGATCAGCGTCGCCACGATGGTGTTTCTGAGCGCCGGCGCGACGACGTTGAAGAAGGCGCGGATCGGCGAGGCGCCGAGCGTGCGCGCTGCCTCGAGCAATGTCGGGTCGAGGCGCACGAGGGCGGGGTACAGCACCAGGATCGTATAGGGCAGCGCCTGGTAGACCATGCCGGTCAGCACCGCGCCAAAGGTCGGCAGCAGCGCCACCGGCTTGTCCATCAGCCCGATCGCCACGAACAAATTGGTGATGCCGGCGGTGCGCGAAAACAGCGTCGACCAGGCAAAGCCGATAATGACTTCCGACAGCGACAGCACCGACAGGAGGCCGACCAGCCACAGCGTCTGCACGCGGCGCGGCCGACGGGTCAAAAGGTAGGTGAAGGGGAAGGCGATGGCGACGCAGCAGACGGCGACCAGCACCGCCAGCATCAGCGAAAAGCCGAGCACGCCGCCGAAGAACACCGACAGGAAGCGGGCGTAATTGTCGAACACGAAATCCGGCGTGTAGAAACCGGACGGGTTGCGTTTGAAGAAGCTGACCGCGATCATCGTCGAGAACGGCACGACGAAGAAGACGACCAGCATCAGCGCCGGAAAGAACAGCGGCGTGTAGTCGGCTATCGACTTCGGGGCTTCGCGTCTCATGCGCCGAGCACCACGCAGCTTGCCGGCGGCAATGTTACGCCGACCTTGGCGCCGACCGGCACGTCATGCCGCTCGCGCGGCGTCGTCACCGCAATGATGCTGGTGCCGCCGACGTCGACGAAGGTCTCGATGGTGCCGCCGAGATCGCGCACGAAACTCACCTCGCCGGTGATGGCCGAGCCGCCGGGGCTGCCGAGATGCACATCCTCGGGGCGGACCGATACAGAAGCTTTGGTCTGACCCGCCGGCATGGCAAGACCTGGAATGGCTGTGCCCAGAATGGTGGTGCGCCCGGTGCTGTCGATCTCGGCCGGCAGCAGATTGGTGATGCCGATGAAGTCCGCGACGAAGGCGTCGGCCGGCTTGCGGTAGATCTCGATTGGCGGCGCCGCCTGCAGGATCCTGCCGTGGCCCATGACGACGACCAGGTCGGCCATGGTCATGGCTTCGCGCTGGTCGTGGGTGACGACGATGGTGGTGATGCCCAACCGCTGCTGCAACTGGCGCAGTTCTACCTGCATGGCCTCGCGCAGTTTGGCGTCGAGCGCCGACAGCGGCTCGTCGAGCAGGAACAGTTTCGGCGACAGCGCCAAGGCCCGCGCAATTGCCACGCGCTGGCGCTGACCGCCCGATAGTTTGGCCACCGGACGGTCGGCAAAGCCGGTCAGATGGATGAGGCCCAGCAACTCGTCGACGCGTTTCTTCTGCTCCTCCTTCGAGGCGCCGCGAATGCGCAGCGCATAGGCGATGTTGTCGCCGACGGAGAGATGCGGAAACAGCGCCAGCGACTGGAACACCATGCCGAGATTGCGCTTGTGCGTCGGCAAAGGCGTGATGTCCTCGCCGTCGAGCACGATGGCGCCGCTGGTCGGCTCCTCCAGTCCGGCAATCATGCGCAGCAGCGTGGTCTTGCCGCAGCCCGACGGGCCGAGCAGACACACGAACGTGCCATGCGGCACGTTGAGCTGGACATTGTCGACGGCGGCGAAGTTGCCGAATTTTTTGGTGACGGCGTTGATGTCTAGTCCGGACATGCTCATCCCTTGGAGGGTTTGCTAAGGGGCCGCCGGACTATGCCGGCGGCCGCTGTGGTTCAGACGGATCGAACGGCTCAGCCGACGATCAGCTCGGTCCACTTCTGGTTGATCCAGTCGGCCTTCGACGTATAGAGGTCGTAGCGCGGGATGATCGGATCGATATCCGACGACACGGCTGCGAACTCTTCCGGCTTGAGGTCGAGCACCTCTTTCTTCAGCGTCGGCGTGGTTCCGACCTTGCGCGACATCAGGCCCTGCATCGACGGCTGGCTCATATAGTCGATGAAGGCATGCGCCTCGTCGACCTTGGTCGAGGCGCGCGACAGCACCCAATTGCCGGAATCCTGGATGCCGCCTTCCTTCGGGAAGGTCGAGCGGACATGGAAGCCGTCGGCGACCGCGAGGCCGGTGACGTCGTGATAATACTGGCCCATCGGGATCTCGCCCGACTTCAGCGCCTGCTCGAACTGCGCCTCGTCGCGATACCACAGCCGGACATTCGGCTTGAGCTCGGCGAGCTTTTCGAACGCCTTGTTCAGTCCGTCCTCGGTGTCGAGCGCATTGGTGCCGCCCAGGAAGGTCTTGGCTGTCACTTCGAGCAGGAACGAGTTCGAGGCAAGTGCCAGAAGGCCAAGCTTGTCCTCATTGGCCTTGTCCCACAGAGTCTCCCATGAGGTCGGCGCATCCTTGTAGACGTCGGTGTTGGAGACCAGCGTGATCCACCAGGCGACGGCGCCGATGCCGGCGACCCGGCCATCCGGATATTTGTTGACGAAGCGCGGCAAGAGGTCGTTGTAGTGCTTGAACTTCGACGTATCGAGCGGCGTCCACAATTCGGTCGACTGGCCCTTCAGCGTCGAGGTCTGCGACATCATCGAAAGGTCGGCCGGCGCCTGGCCGGCCTTGGACGCCTGTTCGAGCTGCACCAGCCAGGCTTCGCCGGTCGGCTCGGCGACCGATTCCACTGCAATGCCGGTGGCCTTGGTGAAATCTGGGAAGACGTGCTCGTCGAAGGATTTCTTGAAATAGCCGCCATAGACGCCGACCTTCAGCGACTTGTCCTGCGCGCGCAGGATCGACGGCATGGCGAGCACGCCGGCTGTAGCGAGGCCCGCACCAAGCACGCCGCGCCGTGTCAGGGATTTTCCAATCAGTCTGTTCATCTGGTTTCTCCTCAGTTGATGCCGTTCTATTCCGGCAGGTTCCCTTCACGCACTGTCGCCGCCTGGCGTCAGTGGGCCGCCGCTCGTTGTTCGAGCGTACGGGCGTATTGCGTCAGTGGAAAGCACATGACGAAGAAGATCAGCGCCACCAGCCCGTAGACCTTGAACGGTTCGAAGGTGGCGTTGTTGATGGCGTTGGAGGTTCTGACCAGCTCCTCGAAGCCGATGATCGAGGTCAGCGCCGTCGATTTGATCAACTGCACCAGGAAGCCGACGATCGGCGCCCTTGTGATCGAGAACGCCTGCGGCAGGATGATCAGCCTGAGCTCCTGCAGACGGTGCAGCCCAAGGCTGGCGCCAGCGTCCCACTGCCCGCGCGGCAGCGCATCGACGCCGCTGCGCCAGATCTCGGCCAGATAGGCGCTGGCGAAGAAGGTCAGGCCGAGCACCGCTGCCGTCCATGGCTCGATGCGCAGGCCGAGCATCGGCAGGCCGAAGAACATCAGGAACAGCTGCATCAACAGCGGCGTTCCCTGGAACAGGGCGATGTAGCCGGAAGCGACCCGCTGGCTCCATTTATTCTCTGCGATCCTGAAGAACAGCACGATCAGCCCGACCAGCGCCCCGCCGACAAAGGCGGCCAGCGACAACAGCACCGTCCAGCGGGCGGCGAGCAGCAGATTGCGAACGATGTCCCAGAGGGTGAATTCGATCATGTGACACCTGCCCCCAATACGCGGCGCCCGCCTGTGACCAGCAGCCGGCGCAAGGCCATGGACAGGACGAGGTAGACCACGGTCACGACGAAATAGGTTTCGAAGGACCGGAAGGTGCGGGCTTGCAGCATGTCGGCCTCATAGGTCAGCTCGCGCACGGCGATCTGCGACACCACGGCCGATTCCAGCATCATGATGACGATCTGGCTGGTCAGCGCCGGATAGATCACCTTGAGCGCCTGCGGCAGCACGATCTTGATGAAGACCTGGCGCGGTCTCAAGCCCAGTGCAAGCGCTGCTTCCGTCTGTCCGCCGGGCACGGCATCGAGACCGGCGCCGACGATTTCAATGGTGTAGGCCGCCATGTTGAGCGTCATTGCCAGCATGGCGGCCAGGATCGGGTCGAGCCTTATGCCGAGGCTGGGCAGGCCGAAGAAGATGAAGAACAGCTGCACCAGGAACGGCGTGTTGCGCATCACCTCGACATAGACCGCGATGGCGCGCTTCACGAATACCGGGCCGTTGCGCCGGCCGGCAGCGCCCAGGATGCTGAGCAGCGTGCCCACGAGCGTGGTCACGACGATCAACAGAATCGTCGTGGCCGCGCCGCGCGCGATGTCGCCCACAGCACCTGGGAGCCAGGCAAAGGCCACGAGAACTCAATCCTTGAGGTTGTCGGGATTGAGCGGCGTCTTCAGCCAGGCCTTCGAGCTCTCATCGAGCTTGCCGTCGGCCAGCATCTTGGCAACCGCATCATTGACCGCCGTCTTCAGCCGGTCCTCTTTTTTGTTGAGGCCGATATGCGAAGGCGAGGTCAAAAGCTGGAACTTCTGCTCCGGCTTCAGCGCGTCCTGCTTGGCCAGCACCTGCGCGCCGACATCATTGCCGACCACCATCAGCTGGGTCTGGCCGGAGATGAAGGCCTGGATGACGGAGTTGTAGTTGTCGAAGCGCTTGATGTCGGCCGATGACGGCGCCGCTTCGGTCAGCGACGTATCCTCCAGCGTGCCGCGATTGACGGCGATCGACTTGTCGGCGAGGTCTTCCTTGCCTTTGACCGAAAGCGCTGCCGGACCGATGACGGCGATGTAGTAGGGCGCGTAGGCGGCGGCGAAATCGATGACCTCCTCGCGCTCCTTGGAATAGCCGACGCTCATCAGGATATCGACGCGCTTGTCGGTGAGATACGGGATGCGGTTCTGGCCGGTGACGCTGACCAGATTGAGCTTCACCTTAAGTGAATCGGCGATCGCCTGCGCGACGTCGACGTCGTAACCCTTGATGCTCATATCGGCGCTGGCCGAGGAGAAGGGCGGAAAGTCGGAGAAGATGCCGACATTGATGGCGCCGGCCTTGGTGATGTCGTCGACGGCGTCGGCATTGGCCTGGGAGGCGAAGCCGAGGCCGGCGAGCATCAGCGCAGCGGCGATAGTTGATTTCATATGGATTGTCATTGGTATTCCCCTTCTGGAAGCTTGTTTGTTTTGGAAACGGCCGCCGGCTCCAGCGCGGCGGCCGCCTTTGCATGTGAAATCCGTCAGGCCCCCTTGCCGGTGATCGCCGGGCTGAACACCATCAGGCTCAGGATCTCGAACAGAACCTGGGCGCCGACATGGGCGGTGTTGGTGGTCGCGTCATATTGCGGCGCCACCTCGACGACATCGCCGCCGACAATGTTGAGGCCTTTCAAGCCGCGCAGCAGTTCGAGCACCTCGCGCGTCGTCAGGCCGCCTATTTCCGGCGTGCCGGTACCCGGCGCGAAGGCCGGATCGACACTGTCGACGTCGAAGGAAATGTAGGTCGGGCCGTCGCCGACTATTCTGCGCGCCTTCTCGATGATGGCCGGAATGCCGAGACCCGTCACCTCTTCGGCATGCACGACCGTCATGCCGGATTCATAGGTGAACTCCCACAGATACTCCGCCGAGCCGCGGATGCCGATCTGGATGGTGCGGGTGGGGTCGAGCACGCCGTCCAGCACCGCGTTGCGGAACGGTCCGCCATGATGGAACTTGGTCATGTCGAACAGCCCGCTTGTGTCGCAATGAGCGTCGATGTGGATCATGCCGACCGGCGCCTTTTTGCCGACCGCCTTCAGGATCGGATGGCTGATCGAGTGGTCGCCTCCGACCGAGAGCGGCAGCACGCCGGCATCGACGATCTGGTTGGTGCGGCGCTCGATATCCTCGTGGCTGATCTCCAGCCGGTAACGGCTGCGGAACGGCGTATCGCCGATGTCGGCGACGCGAAGCTCATGCGTCGGCGCGCATTCCAGCACATGATTGTAGGGGCCTATGCGCTCGATGGCGCGCAGCGCCCTGGGTCCAAAGCGCGAGCCGGGCCGGTTGGTGACGCCGAGATCCATCGGCACGCCGATGATCGCCACCTGCAAATCGCCGAAATCGGGATTGTCGGCTGCGATTTCGCGATAGGGCGCGGCGAGGAAGGTCGGGATGCCGGCATAGGGCGCGAGTCGGGTGCCGCTCTTGGAGAAGATCTTGTCGGCGACCTTGCGGAACTTCGGGTCGAACATCTCGCCGCCATGGCTCTCGCCATACTTGCGGCGCAAGGCTTCCAGCTTGCCTCTGTCATAACCCATGTCGGTCTCCTCCTGCGGGCTGATGCATGCGGCCGTGGCGACATCTGCGAACTGACCATCATCCGGCCGGGTCGCTGTCCCGCTGGCTGCCTGTAGATTTCACGTCATTGATGCTGTTGACCTGCCAAAGTGTCCGGCAGCCGCATTGAAAAATCAATTGATATTGTTACGGTGCTGATTGTGAGAAAATCTCACAGAGTATCCGGTTGCTCATGGCCAAGCGTCTGCCCCCCTTGAATCCCTTGCGCGCCTTCGAGGCGACGGCGCGGCATGCCTCGCTGACCAAGGCGGCGAGTGAGCTCAACGTCACCCACGGCGCAATCAGCCACCAGATCAAGGCGCTCGAGCAATCACTCGGCGTAAAACTGTTCGAACGCACCGGACAGCGGGTAAAGCTCACCCCGCACGGCGCCGAATTGCTGCCGGCGGTCTCGACCGCCTTCGACGGCATCGCCGCCGCCACCCAGCGCATGACCAGGCCAGCCAGCGCCGGTACACTGTCGGTGTCCTGCGTGCCGGCGCTGCTGCTTCTGTGGATGACGCCGCGGCTCGGCAGCTTCATGGCGCAATATCCTGATATCAGGTTGACGCTGATCCCGTCCAACGACCCCAAGGACATCCGCGCCCCACAGGTCGATGTCTGCGTGCTCTATGGCGACGGCAGCTGGACCGATTGCTGGATGCGCAAATGGTCGGGCCTCGAACTGTTCCCGGTGGTCAGTCCGACGCTGATCAACAACCGGCCGCTCCGCATCTGCCGGGATCTTGCTGGCCATGTCATCCTGCATGGCGATGATGGCCGCGAATGGCACACCTGGCTGGCCGCCGCCGATGGGCTCGACCTCGAACGTGGCTGCCGCCACCATCTCGGCGACGCCCGCACCGCGATCGAAGCCGCGGTGCACGGACATGGCGTGGCGCTCGGCGATTCCGTCACCGCCAGCATGCTGCTCGCCAGGGGCCTGCTGGTGGCGCCGTTCAGCCTGTCGGTGCCGGCGGTCGATGATTTCTACGTCGTCTGCCGCAACGAGATGCGTTCGGCGCCTATCGTGCAATTGTTCGTCGACTGGCTGTTTGCCGAAAAGGAACAGGCCGACAGCCGGGCCGACGCGCCGGTGGCCGGCCGCATCGGCAGCCGCCGGAAGCGTCCGGCGCTGCGGGTGGTGGGCGCCAAGAGTTGAGGCTGGACCGGAGCGGCTGCTTTTTGTCGGGCCAGCCCGGAAAGCGGGAGGCGCTTTCAAAAATTCAATGCTAATAAGCTCTTGCCCGGCAATTCCAGGAAAACTGTGCGGCGGTTTCCCGTCCGGAATTGCGTAAGAAAGACGTGAGCAGCGAAGGCGACGGCAGGACATGGCAAGAACCGATATAGCGCGGCGCGTCTACAACCACACCTGGAAGCTGGACCCGATCGTCCGCAGCCTGCTCGACACCGATTTCTACAAGCTTCTGATGCTGCAGATGATCTGGGGCATGTACCCCAAGGTCGACGCCACCTTTTCGCTGATCAACCGCACCACCTCGGTGCGCCTGGCCGACGATATCGACGAAGGCGAATTGCGCGACCAGCTCGACCATGCCCGCACGCTGCGCTTCTCCAAGAAGGAGATGATCTGGCTCGGCGGTAACAATTTCTATGGCCGCAAACAGATCTTCGAGCCGGAATTCCTCGCCTGGCTGGAAGGTTTTCGGCTGCCCGACTACGAGCTCTCCAAGCGCGACGGTCAGTACGAGCTCTCCTTCAGCGGTCCCTGGATGTACACCACCCTGTGGGAAATCCCGGCGCTGGCGATCATCAATGAGCTTCGTTCCCGCGCCGCCATGCGCGCCTTCGGTCCCTTCGCGCTTGACGTGCTCTATGCACGCGCCAAGGGGAAGATGTGGGCCAAGACCGAACGCTTGAAGGCGCTGCCTGGCATCCGCATCTCCGATTTCGGCACCCGCCGCCGCCATTCCTTCCTGTGGCAGCGCTGGTGCGTCGAGGCGCTCAAGGAAGGCATTGGCGAAGCCTTCACCGGCACCTCCAACGTGCTGCTGGCCATGGACAACGACCTCGAAGCGCTCGGCACCAATGCGCATGAGCTGCCGATGGTTTTTGCCGCCCTTGCCAAGTCGGAAAAGGAATTGAAGGAATCGCCCTACAAGGTGCTGCAGGACTGGCAGCGCTATTACGGCGGCAACCTGCTGATCGTGCTGCCCGACGCTTTCGGCACCGCATCCTTCCTGCGCGACGCGCCGGACTGGGTCGCCGACTGGACCGGCTTCCGCCCCGACAGCGCGCCGCCGATCGAAGGCGGCGAAAAAATCATCGACTGGTGGCGCGAGAAGGGCAAGGACCCCAGGCAGAAGCTGCTGATCTTCTCCGACGGTCTCGAGGTCGAAACCATCGAGGAGACCTACAGGCACTTCAAGGGCAAGGTGCGCATGTCCTTCGGCTGGGGCACCAACCTCACCAACGATTTCGAAGGCTGCGCGCCGACCGAAACCAACAGCCTCGATGCGATATCGCTTGTCTGCAAGGTGACGGAGGCCAATGGCAGGCCGGCGGTGAAGCTGTCGGACAATCCGGCGAAAGCGACGGGCGACAAGAAGGAGATCGAGCGCTATCTCCGGATTTTTGGGGCGAAGGACCGCGTGGAGCAGCTGGTCAAGGTTTGAGGGTCGGCGGGTGCCTTGCTGGACGAAATGGAAATCGCGATAGCGTGAGTTCCCGCCCACCCCCCTCTGTCCTGCCGGACATCTCCCCCGCAAGGGGGGAGATTACCCCGTCATCTCCGCCTTCGCTAATCTCCGACGTTGCAAAGGAAGCGCCGGCAGGGCAACTGCCAATCTCCCCCCTTGAGGGGGAGATGTCCGGCAGGACAGAGGGGGGCGTCGTAGAGCGCGGCTGTCACCGGCCAACCCTTATCACCACCACCCTCACACTCCTCCCCACCCCTGCCTTCGCGCACGCCTCCGACCGCGGCCACGTCCTCCTCCTCCCGACCGGCTACTACATCGCCGGCGGCGCGCTTGCCGTCGCGGTAAGCTTCCTCGTCCTCGCCCTGCTGCCACCCGCAACCCTCGACCGCTTCTGGCGCCGCCGCCTGCCGCTCTTCCCATTCGCCGACACCGCCCGCACAATCATCAGCCTCATCTCCTTTGCCGGCTTCGCAACCCTCATCGCCGCCGGCCTGTTCGGCAGCCGCGACCCGCTCTCCAATCCGCTGCCCCTGATCATCTGGACGCTGCTCTGGGTCGGCCTTGCCATCGCCCAAGGCCTGTTCGGCGATCTCTGGTCGTGGCTGAATCCATGGTATGGCCCGTGGCGGATCGTAAGCCGCCTGTTCAAGCTTCGTGGCGGTGAGGGACAGAAATCGCGTTTGCCTTCATGGCTCGGCCGCTGGCCGGCCGTTATCCTGTTCTTCGCCTTCGCCTGGTTCGAGCTGATCGACCCGGCGCCCGACGATCCGGCGCGGCTGGCCTATGCCGCCGGCCTCTACTGGTTGCTTACCTTCATCGCCATGCTCGCCTTCGGCTACCGCAATTGGAGCCGGCGCGGCGAATTCCTGACGGTGTTCTTCGCCATGGTGGCGCGCTTCGCCATCGTCGAGCGCGATGAACACGGGCGGCTCGCTCTCTGCTGGCCGGGCTCAAAACTGCTCGGCGCGGCATCCCTGCCGGCAAGCGGCGTCGTTTTCCTACTGCTCAGCCTGTCATCGGTGTCCTTCGACGGCCTGTCGAAAACCTTCTTCTGGCTCGGCCTGTCCGGCATCAACCCGCTGGAATATCCCGGCCGCACCGCGCTCATCGGCATTAGCAGCTTCGGCCTCGTGCTGACCTTCGTCCTGCTGGCGGCGGCATTCCTGCTGGCCGTCATACTCGGCCAGCGCCTCGCCGGCAGCCGACATTCCCTCCGCGAGGCCGCCGGGCTGCTGGTGTGGTCGATCGTACCGATCGCGCTCGCCTATCATGTCGCGCACTATCTGACGGCGCTGCTGGTCGACGGCCAGTATGCGATTGCCGCTTTGTCCGACCCGTTCGCGCTGGGATGGAACCTGTTCGGCGCCGCCGACATGCAGATCGAGGCCGGCATCGTCGCCGGGGCCCACTCCGCCTGGTGGCTGTGGAACCTGCAGGCCGGCATCATCATCGCCGGGCACATGCTGGCGGTGCTCGTTGCCCATGGACTGGCCTGGCGACTGCACCAGATGCCATCGCGCGCCGCCCTCAGCCAGTTGCCGCTCACCATGCTGATGATTGCCTACACGATCTTCGGCCTGTGGTTGCTTGCCACGCCGACGGCCGGATGAGACAAGCTGATCAACATGCCTTTGCGGAAAGCCCGCTTGCAAGCTCTGTGCTTTGGTGATTTAGTTTGTACACATGCAATTTCTGCCCCTCCTGCAAGGGAGTGGCCTTGCCTCGTTACAGACAGTCAAAACTCAAAAACAGGGGAACTGCCGTGACTGACAAGAATGGGTTTTTCGATCTCTCCAAATCCACCCTTAGCCGCCGCACCGCGCTGAAAGGTCTCGCCGCCGGCGCCGGGCTGACGCTCGCGCCCGGCTTCGTCCGCTACAGCCAGGCGCAGAGTTCAGCGCCAATCAAGATCGGCTTCCAGTCGCACCGCACCGGCATCGGCGCCGCCTATGGCCGCTGGTATGAAAAGACCAGTGCCGCCGCGGTCAAGGCGATCAACGATGCCGGCGGCATCAACGGCCGGCCGGTCGAACTGGTGATCGAGGATGACGGCACCGATCCCGGCCGTGGCGCCGAGGTGGTCGGCAAGTTCGCCACCCAGCACAAGACCGACATCGTCTTCGGCACGCTGTTCTCGCATGTGGTGATCGGCTCGGCGCCGGCCGCCGGCGAAAACAAGATCCCTTATTTCGTCGTCAGCGAAGGCCACCACGTCGCTTCGACCAAGCTCAACCGCTACGTCTTCCAGCCCGGCATCACCGATGTGAAGAGCCAGATCCAGTCGATGGCGCCATGGATCGCGGCCAATGCCGGCAAGAAGGTGACGCAGATCTTCCCCGATTTCGCCTTCGGCTACGACCATCGCGACTACCTGCCGCCGGCGCTGAAGGCACAAGGCGCCGAGGTCATCGCCCAGATCGCCATCCCGCCGACAGAGTCGTCTTTCACGAAATACTTCCCGCAGATACCCGCCGAGACCGAAGTCATCTACCACGTGATGGTCGGCCCGGCCGTGCTCACCTTCGTCAAGGAACTCGGCGAGTTCTACGGCTCCAACCGGCCGCAACTGTTCGGCTTTATCGATTCGCTCGAAGCCACCGACATAAATAGCCCCGGCCTCGAATTTTTGGACGGCAGCCATTTCTGGGAAGGTTCGCCGCGCTATGCGCAGGCCAATGACTCGGCCGCGCAGAAAGCCTACCGCGCCGCCGTCGGCATCGACGACAATGGCGCTGCCGTCGGCGACCCCAAGGACGTCTCCACCGCCGCCCACATGTTCGGCTGCTGGGAGACGCTCTATGTCGTCAAGAAGGCGATGGAAGACGCCGGCTACAAAGGCCCGGAAGACCGCGCCAAGCTGGTCGAGGCGACCGAGGCGCTGACCGAATTCGCCGAAGGGCCGGAGCATCCGCAGGGGCCGAAGACCTTCAAAGGCAAGATCCACCAGTGTTTTGGCATCCAGAACATCTCCAAGGTCGAAGGTGGCAAGCTGAATGTCGTCCACAAGACCAAGATCGAGGACGGGCTTTACGAGGCCGAAGGGGATTATACGACGCAGGCGCTGTGAGGCGCCTTACCCTCCCCCTTGTGGGGAGGGTCGGCACGCAAGCATCGCACTTTTGCGAAGCTTGCGAGACGGGGTGGGGGTCGCGACGGCCCGTGCCCAACCCCCACCCGACCGCTGCGCGGTCACCCTCCCACAAGGGGAGGGTAAGGGCGCCCTGAATGCATTTCGGACCCCACCTCCTCCTCGCCGCCCTCGAAGGCCTTGTCACCTCCGCCGTGCTGGCGCTGACGGCGCTTGGGCTGTCGCTGGTGTTCGGCGTCATGCGCGTCGTCAACGTCGCCCATGGCGAGTTCTTCATGCTGGGCGCGGTGCTGGCCTGGGCGATCTCGACGGCGATACCCGGCCATCCCACGCTCGGCTTCCTGGCGGCGCTGGTGATTGCGCCGCTGATTGTCGGCGCCATTGCGCTGGTAGCCGAGCGGCTTGTGCTGCGCCGGGTCAATTACAATCCGGAAGCCACCATCGTCGCCACGATCGGCATGCTCTACATCATCCAGCAGCTGGCGTTGAGCTTCTATGGCCCGGAAGCGCGCCCGGTGGAGCCGCCCTTCAGCTACCGCATCCTTTTGCCCTGGTTCGGCTATTCCGGCTACAAGCTGTCGATCATTGCCGCTTCGGCCCTTCTGCTCATCGCCACCTGGCTGTTGCTGACGCGCACCAAGATCGGCCTCATCATGCGCGCCACCCAATATGACAGCGAGACGGCGCAGGCCTTCGGCATTCCGGTCGCCCGCGTCTATGCCGGCGTCTTCGCGCTCGGCGCCATGCTGGCGGCCATCGCCGCCGTGCTGATCGTGCCGATCAGTCAGGCGCACTACCTGATGGGGCAGGACCCGCTGCTGTTGTCCTTCATCGTCGTCATCATCGGCGGCCTCGGCTCGCTGCGCGGCACGGTCGTCGCCGCCGTGCTGATCGGGCTGTCCGACGGCATCATCTCGGTGTTCTTCTCGCCGACTTTGGCCAAGATCATCGCCACGCTGCTGGTGGCCATGGTGCTGGTGTTCAGGCCGCAAGGCCTGTTCGGGCAGGCGCCGCGATGAGCGAAGCTTCGCCGGCAAAAGCCTATGCTCTGCACATCGGCGCCATCGCGCTGCTGTTCGCCCTGAGCTTCGTCCTGCCGGATTATCATCACGGCCTCGTCGCCCGCATCATGGTGCTGGCGGTGTTCGCCATGGGCTACAACATGCTGTTCGGCTATGTCGGCCTGCTCAGCCTCGGCCACGCCATGTTCTTCGCCGCCGGGCTCTATGGCGCTGGTCTCGCCGTCATCCATCTCGGCTGGAACGTGCCTTTGGCTTTCCTCGCCGGCATCGCCTGCGGCGCGCTGCTGGCACTGGTGATCGGCCTGCTGGCGCTGCGCACCACCGGCGTCGCCTTCATGATCGTTACCATGATGTTCGCGCAGGTGTTTTACCTCGTCATCCTCTATTTCGCCGCCTGGACCGGCGGCGACCAGGGTCTGGTCGTGCCGCAGCCGGCGCGGGTTCTGGCCTTCGGCGCGACATCGCTCGACCTAACCAACCCGACCGTGCGCTACATGAGCGCGCTGGCGCTGTTCTCGGTCGTGCTGCTGATCACCCTCGCCATCGTCCGCTCCCGCTATGGCCGCGTGCTGGTCGCGGTGCGCGAGAACGAGGAGCGCACGAAAATGCTGGGCTACGACACCTTCTCCAACAAGCTGATCGCCGTCGTCGTCTCCGGCACCATCTGCGCCGCCTCGGGTGCGGCCTATGCGCTGCTGTTCGGCTATGTCGGCTCGAGCTTTGCCTCGGTGCAGTATTCCATCCTGCCGCTGCTCTGGGTGCTGCTCGGCGGCGCCGCCACGACGCTGGGCGCGCTGCTCGGCACGGTGTTCATGTACTATGTCATCGACACCGCCAGCGGCTACACCTCCGCCTATCTCCTGATCGTCGGTATTGCGCTCATCCTGCTGGTGCTGTTTTTCCCCAAAGGCATTCTGGGCACCATCCGCCAGCGCTGGCTCGGGTGGCTCCCATGATGCCGTTGCTGACCACCAAAGGCCTGGCGCGCAGTTTCGGCGGCCTGCGCGCCGTCGACGGTGTCGATTTTCAGCTGATGCCGGGCGAGATCCGCGCCGTCATCGGCCCCAATGGCGCCGGCAAAACCACCTTCGTCAGCCTGGTCAGCGGCCGCATTCAGCCATCGTCCGGCATGATCGTCTTCGACGGCGCCGACATCACCAGCCAGCCGGCCTATCTCAGGGTGCGCCGGGGCATCGCCTACACCTTCCAGATCACCAGCGTCTTCGCCAACCTCTCTGCCTACGATAATGTCGCGTTGCCGGTGCAGCGCACGCTGACCGATGGCCGCTCGAAAGGTGCGGTGCGCACCGGCGTCATGGCCGCGCTGGAACGCACCGGACTTGCCGGCCGCGCCCATATGCCGGCCGGCCAGCTTTCCTACGGCCACCAGCGCCTGCTGGAAGTCGCGATGGGCCTGGCGCTTAAGCCGCGGCTTTTGATCCTCGACGAGCCGACGCAGGGGCTGGCCGACAGCGAGATCGACAATTTCATCGGACTGGTGCGCGAGATTGCCAAGAGCGCCACCGTGCTCCTGATCGAGCACAACATGCCGGTCGTCATGCAGCTGGCCGACCGCATCACGGTCTTCAACGCCGGCAGGATCCTGGCCGAAGGCTCGCCCGAACAGGTTCGCGCCAACACACAGGTGCAGGAAGCCTATCTGGGGACGGCGCCATGAGCGAAGCCCCCAAGACTGAGGCCCCCAAGACTGAGGCCCCCAAGACTGAAGCCCACAAGACTGAAGCGCTGACCATCTCCAGGCTCGATTGCTTCTATGGCGAGGTTCAGGTGCTCTACGAGCTTGATCTCGTGCTCAACAAGGGCGAGGTGCTGTGCCTGTTCGGTCGCAACGGCGCCGGCAAGACGACGGCGCTGAAAGCAATCATGGGGCTGGTTCCGTCGAGCGCCGGCTCGATCCGGCTCGCCGGCAAGGAATTGACAGGCCTGCCGGCGCATGAGGTGCCCAAGGCCGGCGTCGCCTATGTACCGCAAGGCAGGCGGCTGTTCGCCGAGATGACGGTGGCGGAAAACATCGAGATCGGTCTGATGGCGCGCGGCAAGGGCAGAGCGACGCGCGAGAGCGTGCTCGATCTCTTCCCGCTGCTGCGCCAGCGGCTGCGCCAGCGCTCCGGCACTTTGTCCGGCGGCGAGCAGCAGATGCTGGCCATGGCCCGTGCGCTTTGCCTTGAGCCGCAGGTGCTGTTGCTAGACGAGCCGACGGAGGGGCTGATGCCGTCGATGATCGCCAAGATCCGCGAGACGGTGGTGAAGCTGCGTGAGCTAGGTGTCTCCACCATTCTGGTCGAACAGCGCGTCGACGCCGTGCTGTCCGTCGCCGACCGCGTCTGCTTCATCGAAAACGGCCGTAACCGCGAGACGGTGGATGTCGAACAGCTTCGCGCCGATCCGTCGGCGGTGCGCCGATATGTAGGCGTCGGCTAAGATTACCCTCCCCCTTGTGGGGAGGGTGGCTGCGAAGCAGCCGGGTGGGGGCGGCACCGACCCCCACCCGGACCTTCGGTCCGACCTCCCCACAAGGGGTAGGTAAGGGCCCAGCGCCCTTCGCATCACGCAAAGAACAAAAAACCCGCAATCAGGAAAACCGGGATCAGCACCAGGCCCGACCACGCCATGTAGCCGAAGAAGCCCGGCATCTTCACACCGCGGTGTCGGGCAATGGCGTAGACCATGAAGTTGGGTGCATTGCCGATATAGGTGTTGGCGCCCATGAACACCGCGCCGGCCGAGATCGCGGCCAGCGTCGAGGCCGCCTCCGTCATCAGGTGCCGCGCGTCGCCGCCTGCGAGTTCGAAAAACACTAGATAGGTCGGCGCATTGTCGAGGAAGGACGACAGCCCGCCGGTCAGCCAGAAATAGGCGAGATCATTGGGCTGGCCGGTGGGTGACGTCACCAGCGCCACCAGCGGCGCCAGCGCGCCGTCATGGCCGGCGCGAAGGATGGCAATGACCGGCACGATGCAGATGAAGATGCCGGCAAACAGTTTTGCCACCTCCGCGATCGGGCCCCAGGTGAAGCCGTTGGCCTCGCGATGGCTCTTGAGGGAAACGACAAGCGACAGCCCGGCGAGCGCCAGGATGATGGCATCGCGCACCAGGTTCTGCAGTTCGAGGCCGACGCCGAGGATGGAGAAAGTCACGCCCGGCTTCCAGGCAGCTGAAAGCAGGATCGCGGCAATGACGCCGGCCAGCAACGGCAGATTGGCCAGGCCGCGAAGGCGCACCTTCGTATCCGGAGTCGGATCCTTGATCTTCGGCGCGCCGCCTTCACGGCGATGCAGCATGATGTCGATGGCCAGGAAGACAAGCAGCACCAGGCCGCCGGTAAACAGCGTCTCGAGCCAGAGGTTCGCCGACGTCCAGAAGAAGTCGACGCCGCGCAGGAAGCCGACGAACAATGGCGGGTCGCCCAAGGGCGTCAACGAGCCGCCGATGTTAGACACCAGGAAGATGAAGAAGATGACGACATGGGCGTTGAACTGCCGGTTGTCGTTGGCGCGCAGCATCGGCCGGATCAGGATCATCGAGGCGCCGGTGGTGCCGATCACCGAGGCCAGCATCGCCCCGACGAGCAGCAGCCCGGCATTGACCAGCGGCGTGCCATGGATGTTGCCGGCGACAAGGATGCCGCCCGAAATGGTGTAGAGCGCGAACAGCAGGATAATGAAGGACATGTATTCGGTGAGCAGCGTGTGCAGCACGGCTTCACCGGCTACCGGAACGCCGAATGCAACCATCAGCGGGATGACCGCCAGCGCTCCCCAGCCGGCGGCGATCTTGCCGTAATGATGCTCCCAGACATGGTGGAACAGCAGCGGTCCGGTGGCGATCGAGAGCAGCAGGCCGGCGAAAGGCAGCGCCCACCACAGCGACATGGCAGCATCGGGCAGGCCGCGGGTCTCGGCCGCGAAGGCCATTTGCGGAGACACAGCGGAAGCGAGTACACCTGCCGCGAAAGCCTTCCCCAACTGTGTGCAGCCCCCTCGATGCGTCACGATCCAGTCACTCCGAGATCGGGTCTTCGAGCTTCACCCCGGCATCGCGCATCCTCTTCAGCATCGCCTCGACCGAACCGTTTAGATCGATGCCGCGGCACGCGTCGAGCCGCACCGTCGTCTTGAAGCCTTGCTTGACCGCGTCGAGGGCCGAAAAGGCAACGCAGAAGTCGGTCGCCAGGCCAACCAGGGTCACACTGTCGATGCTGCGCTCCTTGAGGTAGCCGGCGAGCCCCGTCGGCGTCTTGTGGTCGTTCTCGAAGAAGGCGGAGTAGCTGTCGATATCAGGGCGAAATCCCTTGCGGATTACCAGCTCGGCCTTGGTCCAGGCGAGCCCCGAGTGAAAATCCGAGCCGAGGCTGCCCTGGATGCAATGGTCCGGCCACAGCGTCTGCGGCCCATAGGGCATCTCGATCGCGCTAAAGGGCTGCGCCCCCGGATGGCTGGAGGCAAAGCTCGAATGTCCGGCCGGGTGCCAGTCCTGCGTCAGCACGACATGCTCGGCATGCCGAATCAGATCGTTGACCAGCGGCACGATTTCGTCGCCGCCGGCAACCGCCAGTGCGCCGCCGGGGCAGAAGTCGTTTTGCAGGTCGATGACAACAAGCGCTTCGTCGGCCATGGCGCCTCTCCTCTTCTAGTCTCGAACGGGGGATCGAGTGAAATACGCCGCTGATGCGACCGGATGCTGAAACTTGACCGGATGGCCGCCTGCGTCAACCTCTGCAAGCGTAAGAAATGCTTGGCGGCCGGGTTCCCTTAAACTCCGGCTTTGACAATTTCCGCCAGCTTGATATCATTTGCATACGAATGAATTTGGCCTGATCAGACATTGGCGGGGTTCGGGAAGACCCCACCTTTTGAAGGTCCCAATGGGAAGGCCTATTTTTTTGGAAGGCAAAGCGTGATCCGTTACGCGAAACCCGCCACGCTCGACGAGGCGCTCGCTCTGCTGGGCGAGGGCGCCTGGCGCGTGCTTGCCGGCGGCACCGATTTCTATCCGGCGCAGGGCGCCAAACCGTTCCGCGACAATGTTCTCGATATTAACGGCCTGGTCTCGCTGCGCGGCATTGCCGAGACCGAAACCCATTGGGTTTTGGGCGCCCGCACCACCTGGACCGACCTTGTCCGCCATCCATTGCCGGCGGCTTTCGATGCGCTGAAGCAGGCCGCGCGCGAAGTGGGCTCCCTGCAGATCCAGAATGTCGCCTCGATCGCCGGCAATCTCTGCAATGCTTCGCCTGCCGCCGATGGCGTTCCGGGACTGCTGGTGCTGGACGCCGAGGTCGAGCTGCGCTCTGCAGCCGCGACGCGTCATCTGCCGCTGCAGGAGTTCATTCTCGGCAACCGCCGCACCGCTTTGCTGCCGGGCGAACTGGTCACCGCCATCCGCATCACGAAGCGGGCCTCTGCCGGCACGTCGGCCTTCGTCAAGCTCGGTGCGCGGCGCTACCTCGTCATCTCCATCGCCATGGTGGCGGCGCGCCTCGTTGCCGAGAGTGGCATAGTCATGGAAGCCGCTGTCGCGGTCGGGTCCTGCTCGGCCGTCGCCAGGCGGCTCGCCGCTGTCGAAGCCGTGCTGGTGGGCAAGCCTGTCGGCCCGGCACTCGCCGATGCTCTCCTGTCCGCGCCGATGGCCGAGCTCTCGCCGATTGCCGACGTGCGCGGCAGCGCCGAATACCGGCTCGACGCAGCGCGCGAGCTTGTCGCTCGCGCCGTGCTGGGGGCCTGCGGGCTGACGAACGACAACAGCATGGTGGCGGCATGAGCCACTCTGAGATGATTGAAGCCCTGCCCGACCTCGTGCCGGGCCTCGGCATCGAGCGCGCCGAGATCGCCTTCGCCGTCAATGGCGCCGCCGTCTCGGTCAATGTGCCGCCGCTGCGCCGGCTGTCGCAGGTTTTGCGCGACGAATTGCAGCTGACCGGCACCAAGGTTGGCTGCGATGCCGGCGATTGCGGCGCCTGCACGGTGCTGGTCGACGGCGACGCCGTCTGCGCCTGCCTGATGCCGGCGGCCTCCGCAGCCGGGACGTCCGTAACGACCGTCGAAGGCCTCGCCGATGGCCGGCTCTCGGCTCTGCAGGCGTCCTTCCTGGCGCATGGCGCCGCGCAATGCGGCATCTGCACGCCGGCGCTGCTGGTCGCGGCAACGGCGCTGCTGGATGGCACGCCGAATCCGACCGAGACCGAGGTGCAGGATGCGCTGGGTGGCATCCTGTGCCGTTGCACCGGGTACAGAAAGATCATTGCGGCAGTGATGGATGCGGGACGGTTCGAGACGTCGACCGACGGCGCTGCCCCTCATCCGCCTGCCGGCACCCTCACCCCGTATAGTGACGGGGAGAAGGGAAGTGCTCCAGCGCCGACGCTCCCCGCTCCCCGTTCTTCACGGGGAGAGGGTAAGGGTGAGGGGCAGCGCCAACGTCATTCGTTGGAATTCAACTTTGAACGTAGAATGCCAACCACAGGGAATGCTGTAGGCGCCTCCCCGGTCCGGCTCGACGGCGTGCCAAAAGTCACCGGCGCTGAAAAATTCGGCGGCGATTCCTTTCCCGCCGATGCGCTGGCTGTGCTGGTGGTCCGCTCGCCGCATTATCATGCCGGCTTCGCCTTCGGCGACCTGGAGGGCTGGGTGAAGTCGCATCCCGGCATCGCCGGCGTCTTCACCGCCGCCGACATCCCGGGAAAAAACTGTTTCGGCGTCATCGGTCCGTTTGCCGACCAGCCGGCGCTGGCCGAAGGCTTTGCGCGGCTGCGCGGCGAGGCAGTGGCGCTGGTCGCCGGCGAGCGCGAGGCCATGCTCGATCTCGACCTCCAGGATTTCCCGGTCCGCTGGACCGAGCTGCCGCATTTTCTGCAGCCCGGCGACGCGCAGGCAGAAGGGGCTGCGCTCATCCACGCGAACCGCCCGGCCAATTTGTTGACCAAGGGCTTTGTCGAGCGCGGCGACCCCGAGGCGGCGCTTGGCGAGGCTGCTTACACGGTGTCCGGTGCCATCGACACCTCCTATGTCGAGCACGCCTATATCGAGCCGGAAGCCGGCCATGCCTACATGGACGGCGACACGCTGGTCGTCGTCGCCTGCACCCAGGCCCCCTATATGGACCGTGACGAAACGGCAAAGGTGCTCGGTCTTGCCGTCGACAAGGTGCGCATCGTGCCGACCGCGACCGGCGGCGGCTTCGGCTCGAAGCTCGACGTGTCGCTGCAGCCGCTCATCGGCCTTGTGGCACTGAAAACCGGCCGGCCGGCGGCGCTTGCCTACACCCGCACCGAATCGATGATGTCGACCACCAAGCGCCACCCCGCCGAGATGAAGGCGACCATCGGCACTGACGCCGAAGGCCATGTCACCGGCATGATCTTTTCCGGCGATTTCAACACCGGCGCCTATGCCAGTTGGGGGCCGACTGTCGCCAACCGCGTGCCGGTGCATGCCTCCGGTCCCTATGCGACGCCGAATTACCGCGCCGAAGGCCGCGCCATCCACACCTACGGGCCGATTTCCGGCGCCTTCCGTGGCTTCGGCGTGCCGCAGGCGACGATCATGCAGGAGACGCTCTATGATGAGCTTGCCGGCAAGCTCGGCATGGACCGGCTCGATTTTCGCCTGAGAAACTGCCTTCGGAACGGATCCGAAACGGTTACCGGACAGCGACTGGAGTCGGGAGTCGGTATTTTCGAGTGCCTCGACTCCTTGCGGCCGCATTGGGCTCGCGCGAAGGTCGACGCAGATACATTCAACAATGCCAATACGAGCAAAAAGCGCGGCGTCGGCATCGCGTCCTGCTGGTATGGCTGCGGCAACACCTCGCTGCCCAATCCGTCGACCATAAGGGTCGGTATCTCGCCAGACGGCGACGTCATCCTGCACCAGGGCGCCGTCGATATCGGCCAGGGCTCCAACACCGTCATCGCCCAGATCTGCGCCGACGCACTCGGCCTGCCGCTGGAAAAATTCAAGCTGAGAAGCGCCGACACCGCGATCAGCCCGGACGCCGGCAAAACATCGGCCTCGCGCCAGACTTTTGTCACCGGCAAGGCGGCCGAAAAAGCCGGCCGCGCCTTGCGCGAAAAGATCCTGCGTTTTGCCAATGTCTCGGAGAAAGCTGCCCTGCAATTGGACGGTCCGGTGATCGTCATTCGCGAGGGCGAAGCCACTCGGCGCATCGATGTCCCCGCCCTCGATGTCGATGCGGGCGGTTTCGTCTTCCGCGCCGAGGAGACCTACGATCCGCCGACGCTGCCGCTCGATGCCAAGGGCCAGGGCAAGCCTTACGCCGTCTATGGCTATGGCGCGCAGATCGCCGAACTCGAAGTCGATCTCAAGCTCGGCACGGTGAAGCTCTTGAAAATCACCGCCGCGCACGATGTCGGCAAGGCGATCAACCCGCTGCTGGTCGAAGGCCAGATCGAAGGCGGCATCGCGCAAGGCATCGGCATGGCGCTGATGGAGGAATACATCCCCGGTCGCACCGAGAATTTGCACGACTATCTCATCCCGACCATCGGCGATGTGCCTGAGATCGAGCACATATTGATCGAGGTTCCCGATCCGGAGGGACCGTTCGGCGCCAAGGGCCTGGGCGAGCATGTGCTGATCCCGACCGCACCCGCCATCCTCAACGCCATACGCCACGCCACCGGCGTTCTCATCACCAAGGTTCCGGCGACGCCGGCGCGCATCCGCGCCGCCATCCGCGAAAAAGATGGCATCCGCGACAAGGAGGCACGCCGATGAGCGAGCTTGCCGAACGCTTCGAAACCCACGATCCGGGCGAAAAGCTGGTGGCGGAAAAGATCCGCTGCGATGCCTGTCCGGTGATGTGCTACATCGCCGATGGCCGCACCGGCGCCTGCGACCGCTACGGCAATGTCGGTGGCCGCATCGTGCGTATGGACCCGCTGACCATCCTCGATCATGCGGCAGAGAGTGGCGCCGCGGTCGTGCCCTTCACCGCCGAGGGCGAGCAATGGGACGGCGAACTGGTCAACAACGGCCGCCGCTTCGTCACTGCGATCGGCGCCGGCACCACCTATCCCGACTACAAGCCGGCTCCCTTCATCGTCAGCCAGGAGGTCGAGGGGGTCGATCTGGTGACCGTGGTCACCGAAGGCATTTTTTCGTACTGCGGCGTCAAGGTGAAGATCGACACGGACCGTCATCTCGGCCCCGAAACGGCAATCGTGCGCGCGCAAGGCGAGCCGATCGGCCACGTCACGACAGGCGAATATGGCTCGCAGATGCTGTCGCTGGGCGGCGTGCATCATCTGACCGGCGGCTCCAAGGCCGAAGGCCGGGCAACCTGCGACGCGATGCTCAATCTGTGCAACCGCAAGCCTGTCGAACTGACCATCGACGGTGGCGCCACCATCATCGTCGAAGCCGGCAAACCACCTGTCATCGACGGCAAGCAGGAACATCGCATGCGCGTCGGTTGCGGCTCCGCCACCATCGGCATGTTCGCCACGCAATGGCGCGGCCTGGTCGACGAAGTGGTGGTGGTCGACGACCACATCACCGGCGTCGTCTCGGAGCATCAAGCCGGCAAGGTGCTGGGCTGGCAGGATACGGGGATAAAAATCATCGGCCGCCGTTCGACGCCGGGCCGCTACTTCAAGGTCTCCGAGCCCGGCCTCGGCTGGGGCGGCACAAGCATTTCCGACCCGCTGTCGATCCTCGGCGAATGGAATTCCAAGAAGGGCGCGCGTCCTGGCCTGTCGCTGTTGATGGTGTCGACCACTGGCGAGCAGTTCGCCTATTACGAGCTCGACGACGAGTTGAAGCCTGTGGAAAAACCGTTCCCGGACCGGTTGCAAAAATCGGTCGGCCTGATCGAGGACAATTGCGAACCGGCGCTCTGCACCGTGCTGTTCATCGGCGGCGCCGGCGGGTCGCTGCGCGCCGGGGTCACCGAAAACCCGGTCAATCTCACCCGCTCGGTGCAGGGCTTGAAGACCTATGTCACCGTCGGCGGCGCGCCGGTCTATGTCTGGCCGGGCGGCGGCATCACGCTGATGGTCGACGTCACGCGCGTGCCGGAAGGCGCGTTCGGCTATGTGCCGACCCCGGCCCTGGTGGCGCCGATCGAGTTCACGCTGCGCCGCGACGACTATGTCAGGCTGGGCGGCTACGAGGCCGAGATACGCAGCGTCGAGGATATTGTTGCCAAGGGCGGCGAATACCTCAATCCGCGTCGCGGCTCCGGGGCTGCCTGTCAAAATCCATGGCCGCCGCTGGCGCAGTTGCGCCGCGCCGGCTCGAACGGGGCCGCGTGATGCAAGGCCCGCAAGTCCACTGGCTGCAGGACGGCAAGCGGCTGCACCTCAACCACGGGCCGATCGACCTGATCGTCGAGGCCTTTGGTGAGGCGGCTGAGTGTCGTGCCGCCTACGATCAGGCGATCGAGCGCTTCCAGACGATCCTGATCGAGTTGGTCGAGGAGCTTCCCGAATTGCGGCTGCCGGCATTTTTCCTGGCGCCGCGCACCTTCGCCGGCCCGACCGCGCGGCGCATGGAAGCAGCCGTCATGCCGTTGGCGGAATGCTTCATCACGCCGATGGCCGCCGTCGCCGGATCGGTAACCGACGAAATGCTCTCGGCATTGCTTGCCGGTCGCAAGCTCGACCGGGCCTATGTCAACAATGGCGGCGACAGCGCCCTCCATATCGGCAAGGGCCAGTCGATGAACCTGGCGATCGCCGGCACCGGCAACGGCATGGCCGACCGCCTCACCATTCGCTCGGCGGACGGCGTGCGCGGCGTCGCCACCAGCGGCTGGCGCGGCCGTTCGTTCTCGCTTGGCATTGCCGACGCCGTCACCGTGCTGGCGCACACCGGCGCCGAGGCCGATGCGGCCGCGACACTCATTGCCAACGCCGTCGACCTGCCCGGCAATCCCGCCATCAAGCGCATTCCCGCGCAGGACTTGGCGCCCGACAGCGATCTCGGTGCACGGCTGGTGACACAAGCCGTCGGCATGCTCGCGCGTGGCGATGTGGAGCGGGCGCTGGACAATGGCCTTGCCGTCGCCGAAGATTTTCGCCGGCGCGGCCTGATTGCCGCATCGGCGCTGTTTCTAGGTGGGGAAGCGCGCATCAGTGGTTCCATGGCGCTTGCCGCGCCCAACAAAAATCCAGGGAAGGAAGTTGCCCATGCCTGAGTTTCCGATCCGCAAGATCGCGGTTCTGACCGAAGAGATCTTTCACGATGGCGGGCCGGCCGCAGCTGTGCCGCGCCGCCGCGCTGCGGCCGTGGCGCTGGTGAAGAACCCGTTCGCCGGCCGCTACGTCGAAGAACTGCAGAGCGCCATGGACGATCTGAAGCCGCTCGGCCTGCTGCTCACCGACAAGCTCATTGCCGCATTGGGCGGCGACATCAAGCAGATCGACGCCTACGGCAAGGGCACCATTGTCGGCTCGTCGGGGGAGCTGGAGCACGGCGCGCTGTGGCACGTTCCTGGCGGCTACGCCATGCGCGAGCGGCTGGGCGACGCCAAGGCGATCGTGCCGTCGGCAACCAAGGTCGGCGCCTTCGGCTCGCGGCTTGACGTGCCGCTCGGCCACACCAACGCCGCCTATGTCCGCAGCCATTTCGACGCCATGGAGGTCGGCCTCAGCGACGGGCCGCGTGCCGACGAAATCCTGTTTTGCCTCGCCATGAGCTGCGGCCCGCGCGTGCATGACCGCATGGGCGGCCTGGCTGCAGGCGACATCAAGGTCTGGGATGGCTTGCGATGAGCGGCGGGGACAATTTGCTGAAACTGGTCGAGGCCGAAGAGCCCGACGAACATGACTACCGCCTGCAGGAGCAGGTCGGCTTCATCCTGCGCAAGGCGCATCAGCGCCATGTCTCGATCTTTGCCGCCCAGATCAGCGACCTGACGCCGCCGCAATTCGCTGCACTTGCCAAGCTGCACGATGTCGGCGAGACCTCGCAGAACCAGTTGGGCACGCTGATCGCCATGGATGCGGCGACGGTCAAGGGCGTCATCGACCGGCTGAAGGCGCGAGGCCTGGTAGACCTGACCAAGCACGAGGTCGACAAGAGGCGGCTGCTGGTCAACCTCACGCCAGAGGGACGCGAGGCGATCGAACGGCTGATCCCGTTGGCCCGCGCCATCACCCAGGAGACACTGGCGCCGCTGACGGCCAAGGAAGCGGCCACGTTTATGCGGCTGCTAGCGAAGTTAGCCTGATTTAGGCCCGCAGCCGAGCGCCTTCAGGATCGAAGAATGGCATCGGCGCCACCACCGCGCGGGTCGGCTTGCCGTCAATGTCGATGCTGAGTTCGGTCCCGATGGCGGTGAACGGCAGCCGCAAATGCGCCGTCGCCAGAACTTTGCCTAAGGAATAGCCGTGATCGCTGTAGGTGACGACGCCGGCATCCTCGCCGTCGGCGAAAACCCTGGCATCCGTCGCGGCCGGCTTGTCACCGTCGAGAATCAGCCCGGTCCAGCGTTCGTCGAGCCCCTTACCGCGAATTTTGAGCAATGCCTCGCGGCCGATGAACTCGCCCTTGTCGAACTTGATCCAGCGATCGAGCCCGACATGGAAGGGCGTACGGCTCTCGTCCATGTCGATGCCATGCGCCGGATAGGCCTTTTCCAGCCCGAGCGTGAACATGGCCAGCACGCCGTATGGCTTCAAGCCGAAATCGCCGCCGGTCCGCATCAGCGCGTCCCAGACGGAAGTCGCCTCGTCCGCCGGCACGAACAGTTCGAAGCCGAGCTCGCCGGTCACCCCGGTGCGTGAGATCAGGACTTTGGTCTCGCCGACGCGCCCTGAAGTGAACGCCCAGCGTTTCAACTCATCGAGATCGGCATCCGAAACCAGTGCTTTCAGCAGCTCGCGTGAGCGCGGCCCCTGTATGGTCGGGAAGGCGACGGCCGCGGTGATGTCGGTGACATAGGCCTTTCGCGCTTCAGCATGATGCTGCAGCCAGGGCAGCATCTTCAGCCGGTTGACCGAACCGGTCACCAGCATGAAATGCTCCGATCCCAGCCGGAACACGGTGAGGTCGTCCATGATGCCGCCATCGTCGCGGCAGACGGTGGAATAGCGCACCTGGCCGGGGCTCATCGCGGCCGCATCGTTGACGATAACGTGGTTGACCAGCGCCTCCGCTTCCGGCCCCTTGATGTCCATCTTGCCCATGGTGCTGAGATCCTGCACGCCGACTTTCTTGCGCGTGTTCAGATGCTCGTCGGCGATGCCGGAATAAGTTTTGGCCGAGACGAAGTCGCCGCCGACCCGGCCCATCGTGGCGCCGAGGCCAACGATGCTGGTGTAGAAAGGGGAGCGCCGCTCAACCAAGAAACTTCTCCGTCATCTCATGAAAACGGCAGCGCCTGATGGCGCTGCCGAGGTAGGAGCGGTGAAGGGGTTAACTTCCGTATACGTCGAACGAGAAGTATTTGTCGTTGATTTCCTTGTACTTGCCGCTGGCACGCAGGGCGTCGATGGCGGCATTGAACTTGTCGGCCAGTTCCTTGTTGCCCTTTTGCAGGGCGATGCCGACGCCGGGTCCATGAATGGCCGGATCGGCGGTCAGCGTGCCGAGCAATTTGCAGCAGGCGCCATCGGGCTTCTTCAGCCATTCGGTCAGGATGATCGAGCCATCCATCATCGCGTCGAGCCGGCCATTGGCCATGTCGGTGCGGGCGTCGTCGCCGGTCGGATACGCTTTCACGGTCGAGCCGGAGTATTTCTGCTCGGCGAAATTCTGGTGGATGGTTGCGCTCTGCACGCCCAGCACCTTGCCCTTCAGATCGTCCGGCGATGTGCCGACGATGGTCGAATCCTTCGGCACGGCGATGGCCGGCGGCGTCTGGTAATATTTGTGGGTGAACTCGACCTTCTCGGCCCGTTCCGGCGTGATGGTGATGTTGATGATGGCGTCGAACTTGCCGGCCTGCAGCGCCGGAATGGAACCATCGAAATCCTGTACGGAGAATTCGCACTCGGCCTTCATCTCGGCACACAGCGCCTTGCCGAGGTCGATGTCGAAGCCGCCCAGCGTGCCGTCCGAATTGGCATAGTTGAAGGGCGGATAGGCGCCCTCGGTCCCGATCCTGAGTTTCTCGGCGGAGGCAGCACCGGTCCCAAGCAGCAGGGCGGCGGAAGCGGCAAGCACGAAACGACCGAAAAGACGCATGTTCCTGATCTCCGTTGACTAAGCAATTCCAGGGAAGGTGTTGGCGGTTTCCCGTCCGGAATTGCGCGAAAACAAGGATAGAAGTCTATGGTCTTTTGCAGACTCCACGGAGACGGAAACGACATGCTCTGCGGCGATCACGGCGCGGCAAGCCGTCCTTCCCCAGGAATCTTACTGTGATCTAAATTACAGACCGATCATGGACATCGGCGCATGCTCAGCCGGACATAGGCGGTCATGGGAGGGACCTGGGGATGGACCAGCAGGAATTCGTGCAGGAAGCCGCGCAACGGCGCATCGACGACGACATCGCCAAGCGCATCAGGGTTCACCAAGCCAACATCGAGCGGCTCGAAACCGCAAGGGAAAGCGCCGGCAATCTCGAGGCGGCCGTCGCCAACCGGCCGCTGGTGATGCTGGCGCAGGGCGATTCCTGGTTCGACTATCCGCTCACCGGTAACGGCTTTCCGTTCGTCGACACCGACGTGATCGCGCAGCTGCGACGCATCGGCTCGATGCCGCCGACCATCCTCAACCTTGCCCATCATGGCGATGCGGCGACCGACGAGATGTCGCTGCCCAAGCAGCAACGGATGATTTCAGCCTTGCGCAACAAGGCAAACTGGCTGGACGGCAAGCCCGATGCCATCCTGTTCTCTGCCGGTGGCAACGACATTGCCGGCGACCAGTTCTGCATCTTCCTCGACTTCAATGACGGCCACGCCCCCGGGCTGAACAAGAACCGCTTCACCAAGGCGCTCGGCATGGTCGAGGCCTGCTATCTCGATTTGTTCGCGCTGCGCGACCGCGTCGCGCCAGGCGTGCCGATCTTTGGCCATTGCTATGATTTCCCGATCCCGAACGGAGCGCATCCGTCCTGTGTCGGCCCGTGGCTGAAACCGTCGCTCGATTTCTGCAACTGGACGGTCGCCAAGGGCACGGTCATCGTTCACGACGCGCTGGCGGCGTTCCGCGATGTGGTGAAGCGCCTGGCCGACGATCCCAACAACAATTTCCATCTGGTCGACACGCAGGGAACGTTGAAGGTGGCCGACTGGGCCAACGAACTGCATCCCGATCCCGCCGGCTTCAAGAAGATCGCGCAAAAATTCGCCGATGCGCTGAAGGCCAAGCTGCAGACCTGACGCGGCTCGGGCCTGTCGGCTGTCAGGTTCCGAACAGCTCTTTGGCTTGTTCATCGGTGTAGTAACCAAGCCTGATGTCTTCGGCGACCAGTTTCGGGTCGCGCTGACGCGGATCGCCATAGCCGCCACCGCCCGGCGTGCCGACGCGCACGCGGTCGCCGGCCTTGAGCGCGATGTCCTGTTCCTTGGAGAGGTGCGGCGGCACATGTTCCTCGCCGCCGCGGAACACGGTCACCGTGTTCACCGCGCCGTCCTTGCCGCCGAGCGCACCTTGCGGGCCGAAACGGCCATGATCCATGACGAAGGACGCACGGGCTTCGCCGCGCAGGATCTCTACCTCATAGGCCAAACCAAAGCCGCCGCGCTGCTTGCCGGCGCCGCCCGAGCCTTCGCGCAATGCGTAGTGGCGGTAGAGCACAGGAAAGGCCTGCTCCATGATCTCGACCGGCGGCGATTTCGAAATGCCGATGGTCGAGCAGCCATTGGTCAGCCCGTCATGGCCTGAATTGCCGCCATAGCCGCCGCCGGAGATCTGATACATCACATAGTCGCGGCCGCGCGTCGGATCGTTGCCGCCAAGCGCGAAATTGCCGCTGGAGCCGGCGGGTGCGGCCGTCACCTTCTCCGGCAGCGCCTGCACCATTGCCGCGAACACCGCCTCGGCGATGCGCTGCGACACCTCAGCCGCGCAGCCGGAAACCGGGCGGGGATATTTGGCGTCGAGGAAGGTACCTTCCGGCCGCTTGACGATCAGCGGCTCGAAAGCGCCGGCGCTGATAGGCACATCCGGAAAAATATGGCGCATGGCGAGATAGACCGACGACAAGGTCGTCGCCAGCACGCTGTTCATCGGCCCGGCGCAGGGTTTTGAGGAACCTGTGAAATCAAAAGTCAGCGTGTCGCCCTTTTTCTCGACGGCGAGCGCGATGGTCAGCGGCTCGTTGACCACGCCGTCCGAGTCGACAAAGGCCTTCGAGCTGTAGGTGCCGTCGGGAATGGCGGAGATGTTGGCGCGCATCTGCTCGGCGGCGCGGCGGCGCAGTTCGGCGATCGCCTCGACGACAGTTTCGTCACCGTAACGATCCAGGATTCCGTTGAGCCTGTCCTGCCCGATCAGCAATGCGGCAGCCTGCGCCCGGATATCGCCGATGCGCTGGTCGGCAACGCGGATGTTGGAGCAGATGATGGCGTAGATTTCCGTGTCGAGCACGCCCTTCTTGAACAGCTTGACCGGCGGCAGCCGCAGGCCCTCCTGTTCGACGGCTGTGGCGGAAGCGGAGAAGCCACCCGGCACCGAGCCACCGATATCGGGCCAGTGGCCGGTGTTCGATAGCCAGCAAAATATCTTGCCGTCGCGATAGACCGGCATGGCAAAGCGCACATCCATCAGATGCGTGCCGCCGAGATAGGGATCGTTGACGATGTAGATGTCGCCGGGCTCAGGCGCCAGGCAACGGCCGTCGGCGATCATCTCGATCACCGTTTTGGTCGAATACTGCATGACGCCGACGAACACCGGCAGGCCCTGGCTGCCTTGCGCGATCAGCGAGCCGTCGACGGCGGAATAGATGCCGTCGGACCGATCATTGGCCTCGGCGATGACCGGCGAGAAGGCCGCGCGGGAGAAAGTGAGATCCATCTCGTCGCAGACCTGCTGGAGGGCAGCCTGCAGGACCGAAAGCGTTATGGCGTCGAGCTTTTGCATCTCAGGCCTCGCCGATGTCGATGATGATGTTGCCGTCGGCGTCCGATCTTGCGCGGTCGCCGGGTTCGAGCACGGTGGTGGCGTCCATCTGTTCGAGGATCGCCGGCCCTTCGATGACGGCATCGGGCGGCAGCTTTTCGCGTGCGTATATCGGCGTATGGTGCCAGCGTCCTGCGTACCAGACAGGCCTTGTTTCGCGCAGCGCCTCGTCTAGCGTCTTTGTACGTCCGGCCGGGTCGATCAGCCGTGACAGGTCGATTGCCGGCCGCACGCCCGTCACCGACGTGTTGAGGTTGACCAGATTGGCGCGGATCTCCGGCAACTCGACCTTGAAGCGGGCAAAATAGGCTTTTTCGAACAGCGCCTGCAACTCCTGCCTTGTCACCGATGAAGACGGCAACGGCACGTTGATGATGTGGGTCTGGCCGACAAACTGCATGTCGGCAGAGTGCGTAACGCGGATCGTTTCCGGCTTCACCGCTTCCTTGCCGATCAGTTCCTCGCCTTCCCCGCGGTGACGTTCCAGCACCTCGCGAAGCCTGGCTTCATCGAGCACGGCGACCGGCTGGTTGATCGTGTTGACGAAGTCGTGACGCAGATCGGCCACGACGCAGCCGAGCGCATTGGTGATGCCCGGACGCGCCGGCACCAGCACACGGGGCAGGCCGAGTTCGCGCGCCAGGGCGGAGGCATGCAGCGGCCCGGCGCCACCGAAGGCGAACAGCGCGAAATCGCGCGGATCATGGCCGCGCGACACCGAGACCATGCGGATGGCGCCGGCCATCTTCATGTTGCCGAGGCGCAGCACCGCGCCCGCCGCTTCGACGCCGGAGAGGCCGGCGGCCTTGCCTATTCTGTCTTCGAAGATCCCGGTGACCCGCTCGACGGTGACCGGATTTTCGACCGCCAGCAGCTTCTTCGGCGCCAGCCGGCCCAGCACCAGATTGGCGTCGGTGATGGTCGGCTCGGCTCCACCACGACCGTAGCAGATCGGGCCGGGATTGGCGCCGGCACTTTCCGGGCCGATCTGGATCAGCCCGGCCGCATCGACCCGGGCGATGGAGCCGCCGCCGGCACCGACCGTATGCACCGCCACCATCGGCACGTGGATCGGCATCGCATATTCGATCTCGATCTCGTTCGAGACGGCGGGCTCCGCATTGCGGATCAGCGCCACATCGGTCGAGGTGCCGCCCATGTCGTAGGTGACGAGGTTTTCAAAGCCGGCGCGCTTGCCCGTATAGGCGGCGGCGATGACACCCGAGGCTGGTCCGGACATCACGGTCTTGGCCGATTCTCTGGTGACGAAACGGGCCGAGATCATGCCGCCATTGCCGTTCATGATCAGGAAGTCGCGGGCGTAACCTTTGGCGGCCAATTCCTTGCGCAGCCGCTCGACATAGCGCTCGAGGATCGGCTGCACCGAGGCGTTGACCGCGGCGGTCACGCCGCGCTCGAATTCGCGGGCTTCCGACAGCAGCGCATGGCCAGTCGTGATGTAGCCGTTCGGCCAAAGCTCGGCGGCGATTTCGGCCGCGCGCCGCTCATGCGAAGGGTTGGCGTAGGAATGCAGGAAATGGATGACCAGGGACTCGCAGCCGGCCACGATCAGCGTCTTCACGGCGTCGCGCATCTCGGTCTCATCGAGCGGGGTGCGCACCGCGCCGGATGCTTCGACGCGCTCCGAGACTTCGAGCCGGAGATCGCGCGGGATGATCGGAACGAAGGTGCCGGTCATGCCATAGGGCTGCGGCCGTGTGCGCCGTCCCAACTCGATCACGTCGCGAAAACCGCGCGTGGTGATCATGCCGGTTTTCGCCAGCCGGCGTTCCAGAACCGCATTGGTGGTGGTGGTCGTGCCATGCACGATGAGGTCGATGCCGTCTATGGCAAAGCCGGTGGCGCCGAGCGCTGAAACCACGCCGAACGCCTGATTGTCGACCGTCGTCGGCGTCTTGGCGATATGCACCTTTCCGCCGTCATTTCCGTCGATCAAAATGAGGTCGGTGAAGGTTCCGCCAACATCGATGCCGGCAACGACGTGACCCAGGGAATCCGGTTGTTGCACCGAAAAATTCTCTTTCATTGTCGAAATCCGAAATGGCGGAACTACGAATATGCCGCAGTTTGGAAAGCTGTTTTAGCGTGGTATCTTGACACAAATATCGTTTGTATACTAATAAATTTGGGACACAAGAGCTCACTGCTTTGGAGTGTGTGAACGGCTCGCCGGGACCTGAATGGTCTGGGCGCGCAGGAAACGGTTTGGCGCCCGCGTAGTGAGTTGGGCAAGACAGAGTTGGATTGATGAACACCACATCCGCACTCAACACCGCCGACGCCCGTCCGCTGCAGTTCCCGATTCCGGCCAATGTCTATGCCGAAACCGTCGTGTCGGTGAAGCATTACACCGACCGCCTGTTCTCGTTCCGCATCACCCGCCCGCAGTCGTTGCGCTTCCGCTCCGGCGAGTTCGTCATGATCGGTCTGCCCAATGCCGAAAAGCCGGTGTACCGCGCCTATTCGGTCGCCAGCCCGGCCTGGGACGAGGAACTGGAATTCTTCTCGATCAAGGTGCCGGATGGTCCGCTGACCTCCGAACTGCAGAAGATCCAGGTCGGCGACACCGTCATCATGCGCCAGAAGTCGACCGGCACGCTGGTTGTCGACGCGCTGACCCCGGCAAAGCGCCTGTTCATGATCTCGACCGGCACCGGCATTGCGCCCTTCGCCAGCCTTCTGCGCGACCCCGATACCTACGAAAAATTCGATCAGGTCATCCTGACCCACACCTGCCGCGACAATGCCGAACTGACCTATGGCCAGGAACTGGTGGCCGCGCTCGAGAACGATCCCCTGATCGGCGAACTGACCGGCGGCCGCGTCACCCTCTACAATTCGACGACCCGCGAAGAATCGGCGCGCATGGGCCGCATCACGGCGCTGATCGGCTCGGGCAAGTTCTACGCCGACCTCGGCATCGAGAAGCTCAATCCGGAGACGGACCGCATCATGATCTGCGGCTCGATGCATATGCTGAAGGACGTCAAGGAAATGGCCGAAAGCCTCGGCTTCCATGAGGGCTCGCTCAGCCATCCCTCGACCTTCGTCGTCGAGCGCGCTTTCGTCGGCTGACATCAGCCGGCGCCTCGGCGCCACGTCTTGAATTGACGTTTTGACCATGTGGTCAAAATTCAGCTGCTTTTGCCGCCTTTTTCCGTTATGAGCCCTTGAAGGACTCGTGAAGCATCGATTCACGGGCTATCTTCGGTGTGTGTCGCCCAAGTCCGGGAGCAACGACACGCACCACGACGTAAAATCGTCGAGCGAAAGGGCAGGAGATGAGCAGCACTATCCGCGAAGCCGATCTCGGCGCGTCCAAGGTCACGCCGCTGCCGGCACGTGCGGCCGCCAACACGCCCGTGCCGCAAAGCCACGGTATTGCCCGCAACACCGGCATGCGGCTCGATCTCGGCTTCATGGAATCGGTGCGCTCGGTCAACCGCTCGGCGCTGGAACGCAGGGTCGCCAGCCTCACAAAGCGGCGCTCGATCAAGGCTGACAGCCAGGCCGCCTGGCTGCTGCGCGCGGTCTCCTGCATGGATTTGACGACTCTGAATTCCAACGACACCGAAGAGCGGGTGCGCCGCCTATGCGCCAAGGCGATCAACCCGTTCCGTCGCGACATCGTCGAGGGGCTTGGCATCGAGGGCGAAAAAATCCGGCCGGCGGCGGTCTGCGTCTATCATCCCTTCGTCGCGACGGCTGTTGATGCCGTGCGCGGCACCGGCATCCATGTCGCCGCCGTCTCCACCGCTTTCCCGCACGGCCTTGCGCCGCTGTCGACCCGCCTGCAGGAGATCGAGGCTTCGGTGCGCGACGGCGCCGACGAGATCGATGTCGTCATCCCGCGCGGCTTGGTCTTCGGCGCCAAATGGCAGGAGCTCTACAACGAGATCGTCTCGATGCGCGAAGCCTGCGGTGATGCGCATCTCAAGGTTATCCTCGGCACCGGCGACCTCGCCACGCTGCGAAATGTCATGCTGGCCTCGATGGTGGCGATGATGGCGGGCGCCGATTTCATCAAGACCTCGACCGGCAAGGAAAGCGTCAACGCCACGCTGCCCGTCGGCCTCGCCATGGTGCGCGCCATCCGAGCCTATTTCGAGGAGACCGGCTTTCTCATCGGCTTCAAGCCGGCCGGCGGCATCTCTACAGCCAAGGCTTCGCTCGACTGGCTGGTGCTGATGAAGGAGGAGCTCGGCCGGCCATGGCTGGAGCCAGACCTGTTCCGCTTCGGCGCCTCGAGCCTGCTGACCGATATCGAGCGCCAGCTCGAGCATCATCTGACCGGGCATTATTCGGCCAACCACCGCCATGCGATGGCGTGAGGCGGCCTTGAACGTCGAGTTCCTTCGCGCCTCCCTCTGTCCTGCCGGACATCTCCCCCACTTGGGGGGAGTTTGGCTAACGTCGGCGATTTCGCCAATTGTCGACGTTTCAGAGCCGACAGGCGCGAAGGCTAATCTCCCTCCTTGTGGGGGAGATGTCCGGCAGGACAGAGGGGGGCGCCACAGAGCGCCTGCCAAGACGATTATCTGGAGCGCGTCATGAACATTCTCGAACGCTATCACGCCATGGAATACGGCCCGGCGCCGGAAGCCCGCACCGAGGCCGATGCCTGGCTTGCCGGACGCGATTTCGGCAAGGCGCTGTTCATCGACGGCGGCTGGAAGGCAGCAGGCGGCGGCAAGACCTTCGAGACCAGCGAACCCTCATCCGGCAAGCTGCTGGCCAAGATCTCCGATGCCGGCGCCGCCGATATCGACGCAGCCGTCGCCGCAGCCACCAGGGCCTTACCGAAATGGTCGGCATCCTCGGGCTACCAGCGCGCAAAAGTGCTTTACGCCATTGGCCGCGCGATGCAGCGTCATCAGCGCCTGTTCGCAGTGCTTGAGTCAATCGACAACGGCAAGCCGATCCGCGAAAGCCGCGACATCGACGTGCCGCTGGCCATCCGCCATTTCATCCATCATGCCGGCTGGGCACAGGCGCTGGACAAGGATTTCCCAGGCCACAAGGGTGTCGGCGTCGTCGGCCAGATCATCCCATGGAATTTCCCGCTGCTGATGCTGGCCTGGAAGATTGCGCCGGCGCTCGCCGCCGGCTGCACGGTGGTGCTGAAGCCGGCCGAGTTCACGCCGCTCACCGCCATCCTGTTTGCCGAGATCTGCGAGCGTGCCGGCGTGCCCAAGGGCGTCGTCAACATCGTCCAGGGCGGGCCGGAAGCGGGCGTCGCCATCGTCAACCATCCCGGCATCCAGAAGATCGCCTTCACTGGCTCTTCGGAGGTCGGCAAGATCATCAGGAAAGCCACGGCTGGATCGGGCAAGAAGCTGTCATTGGAGCTTGGCGGCAAATCGGCCTTCATCGTCTTCGAGGACGCCGATCTCGACAGCGCCGTCGAAGGACTGGTCGACGGCATCTGGTTCAACCAGGGCCAGGTCTGCTGCGCAGGCTCGCGGCTTCTGGTGCAGGAAGGCATTGCCGACGCGTTGATCGCAAAGGTCAAGGTCAGGATGAGCCGGCTTCGCGTCGGCAGCCCGCTCGACAAGAACACCGATATCGGACCGCTGGTCGACTTGACGCAACTGGACCGCGTCAAGGGTCTGGTCGCCGAAGGCGCCAGACAGGGCGCCGTCTGCTGGCAGCCCGACGCGGTGCTGCCGTCTTCCGGCTACTACCACCTGCCGACGCTCGCCACCGGTGTTTCGCCGGCAAATATATTGGCGCAGGAAGAGGTGTTCGGTCCGGTTCTGGCCACCATGACCTTCCGCAACACCGAGGAAGCGATCGAGCTTGCCAACAACACGCGCTATGGGCTGGCCGCCTCGGTGTGGAGCGAAAACATCAATCTCGCGCTGCATGTCGCGCCGCAATTGAAGGCCGGCGTCGTCTGGGTCAACGGCACCAACATGTTCGACGCCGCCTGCGGCTTCGGCGGCTATCGCGAAAGCGGCTTTGGCCGCGAGGGCGGGCGCGAGGGCATGTTCGAATATCTCTCGGCAAAACTGCCGCTTGGTCCCGTGATCAAGCCGGCGACCTCTTCGGCGCAGCCCGTCGAGCAATCGGATGGCGGCGCCATCGACCGCACGGCAAAACTGTTCATCGGCGGCAAGCAGGTGCGGCCCGACGGCAATTATTCGCTGGCGATAGCCACTGCCAAGGGCAAGCTCGCCGGCGAAGTCGGTCTCGGCAGCCGCAAGGACATCCGCGACGCCGTTGCCGCCGCCCGCGCCTGCAAGGCGTGGCCGGAGGCTACCGCCTACAATCGTTCCCAGGTGCTCTACTACCTCGCCGAAAATCTGTCCGGCCGCACCGGCGAATTTACCGCACGCTTGACCGAACTGACCGGCGCCAACGCCAAGGCCGCGCGGGAGGAAGTGGAACAATCGATCGAGCGCCTGTTCCTCTATGCCGGCCTTGCCGACAAGTATGAGGGCAGGGTGCATCAGCCACCGGCCCGCGCCGTCACGCTCGCTTTGCACGAGCCGGTCGGCGTCGTCGGCATCGTCGCCCCGGACAGCGCGCCGCTGCTCGGCTTGATCTCCCTGATCGCACCTGCGCTTGCCATGGGCAACACGGTGGTGGCCGTGCCGTCGGAAAAATACCCGCTGCTTGCCACCGATCTCTACCAGGTGATCGAATATTCCGACGTTCCGGCAGGCGCCATCAACATCGTCACCGGCCGCACGGCGGAGCTTGCCGGCGTGCTGGCCAAGCATGACGATGTCGACGGGCTCTGGCTGTTTGCCGATGCCGACACTTGCTCCAAGGCGGAGGCCGATTCCGTCGGCAATCTCAAGCGCGTCTGGACCGGCAACGGCCGCAGCCTCGACTGGACGTCCGACGAGGCCGCCGGCGATGCCATGCTGCGCCGCGCCGTCGAAGTGAAGAACGTCTGGGTGCCATACGGCGACTAATGCCGCCTGAAGCGCGCTGTGCTTGAGTGAACCATGGCAGCGCGACTCGTTGCCCGGTTGTCATACATGTTGTTGCATCAGAGCAAGCGATGTGCATTACATCAGCCGTCGCGAAGGTGATCGCGTTCGGGCTTGACGCCCGGACGTGTGTTCTTTAACCAGAAAAAACATTTGTTATTTTGGACTGATGGATTGTGCAGGCCGCATAGTCGCGCCTGTCTGGCACAGGACGCCCTGGTCAGCCGGCATTAAATCGGGCCGGGAAGTGGCCAAAGAGGGCGAGGAGAAACGCATGGCGGATCTGGCAGGCAAGGTCGTTGTCGTCACGGCGGCGGCGCAAGGCATCGGCAGAGCGAGCGCTCTGGCCTTCGCCAAGGCAGGTGCCGTCGTGCACGCCACCGACATCAACGAGGCGCTGCTGGCCGAACTCGCCAAGACCTCCGGCATCAAGACCCGCAGGCTCGACGTCCTCAACGATGATGCCGTCACGTCGGGCTTCGCCGAAATCGGCCGCGTCGACGTGCTGTTCAACTGCGCCGGCTTCGTTCATTCCGGCTCGATCCTCGAGATGAAGGATGCCGATCTCGACTTCGCCTTCAATCTCAATGTCCGCGCCATGATCCGCACCATTCGGGCCGTGCTGCCCGGCATGCTGGAGCGCGGCGACGGCTCGATCATCAACATGTCGTCCGTCGCCGGCGCCGGCAAGGGTGTGCCCAACCGTTTCGCCTACGGCGTCACCAAGGCGGCCGTGATCGGCCTGACCAAGGCGGTCGCGGCCGACTATGTCGCCAAGGGCATTCGCTGCAACGCCATCTGCCCCGGCACCGTCGAGAGCCCGTCGCTGCAGGACCGCATGCATGCGCAGGGCGACTATGACGCCGCCCGGGCGGCCTTCATCGCCCGCCAGCCGATGGGCCGTCTCGGCACCCCCGAGGAAATCGCCGACCTTGCGGTCTACCTCGCCGGCGCCACGTACACCTCAGGCCAGGCCTATAATATCGACGGCGGCTGGTCGATCTGAGCAATAGCCTCGATCCGCAGGTCCAGGCTCGAACAGTTCTAAAGTCCGGCTTGCCCCAGGTCGGGTCCGATAGCCAGAGTCCGCCCAGTCATCGCTTGGCGGAGCGAGTTTTGAAAACGGCCTTGGGCCGCAATTTGGAGAGCAAGATGAAACTGCTGCGCTATGGCGAGATAGGGAGCGAACGCCCCGGCCTGCTCGATGCGGATGGAACGATCCGCGATCTTTCGGGTCATGTCACCGACATTGCTGGCAAGGCGCTCGATCCGGCGTCGCTCGAGACATTGTCGAAGCTCGATCCGAACTCGCTGCCGGCGGTTTCCGGCAAGCCGCGCCTCGGCGCCTGCGTCGCCGGCACGGGCAAGTTCATCTGCATCGGCCTGAATTATTCCGACCATGCCGCCGAAACCGGCGCCACCGTGCCGCCGGAGCCGATCATCTTCATGAAGGCGAGCTCGGCCATTGTCGGCCCCGACGATGATGTGCTGATCCCGCGCGGCTCGGAAAAGACCGACTGGGAGGTTGAACTCGCCGTGGTCATCGGCAGAAAAGCCAAATATGTCAGCGAGGCCGATGCGCTGGATTATGTCGCCGGCTATGCCGTTGCCCATGACGTGTCCGAGCGCGCCTTCCAGGCCGAGCGCCAGGGCCAGTGGACCAAGGGCAAGAGCTGCGACACGTTTGGTCCGACCGGGCCGTGGCTTGTCACCAAGGACGAGGTTGCCGATCCGCAGAACCTCAAAATGTGGCTGACGGTCAACGGCAAGACGATGCAGAACGGCTCGACCAGGACCATGGTCTACGGCGTCGCCTATCTCGTTTCCTATCTCAGCCAGTTCATGTCGCTCCACCCCGGCGACATCATCTCCACCGGCACGCCACCCGGCGTTGGGCTGGGCATGAAGCCGCCGGTGTTCTTGAAGGCTGGCGATGTGGTGGAACTGGGCATCGAGGGGCTCGGCCAGCAGAAGCAGACCTTCAAGGCGGATGCCTAGCCGCCTCTTCCCTTAGAGCGTTTCACCGTTTGCCGGCGAAACGGTCTATCTCTTTGTTTGCCCGGCGGCTGGCGCCTCTTGTCAGCGCCAGCCGAGAGCTGGCGCGACGTGCTTCAGGATCGCCTCGATGACGTGGGCGTTGTACTCGACGCCGAGCTGGTTGGGGACGGTCAGAAGCAGCGTGTCGGCCTCGGCGATCGCTTCATCCTCTTTCAGCTGCTTGACCAGCACATCGGGCTCGGCGGCATAGGAGCGGCCGAAGACGGCAAGCTTCTCAGGCTCGATATAGCCGAAATGATCTTCGCTGCTGCCGCCGCCGAAATAAGCGCGGTCGCGGTCGTTCACCAGCGCAAAGATGCTGCGGCTGACCGACACGCGCGGCTCGCGTGTATGGCCGGCTTCCTTCCACGCCGCACGATAAGCGCGGATCTGTTCGGCCTGCTGGATGTGGAGCGGCTGGCCGCCCTCATCGAACTTCAGCGTCGAACTTTGCAGGTTCATGCCGAGCTTGCCCGCCCATTCGGCGGTGGCGTTGGTAGCGGCGCCCCACCAGATCCGGTCGCGCAGGCCGGCCGAGAACGGCTCGAGCCGCAGCATTCCCGGAGGATTGGGGAACATCGGCCGCGGATTGGGTTGCGCGAAACCTTCGCCGCGCAGCACGTCCAGAAACACCTCGGCATGGTTGCGCGCCATGTCGGCATCGCTTTTGCCGTCCTGCGGCACGTAGCCGAAGTAGCGCCAGCCGTCGATCACCTGCTCCGGCGAACCGCGGCTGATGCCAAGCTGCAGCCGGCCACCGGCGATCAGGTCGGCAGCACCCGCATCCTCGGCCATATACAGCGGATTCTCATAGCGCATGTCGATGACGGCGGTGCCGATCTCGATGCGGCTGGTGCGGGCGCCGACCGCGGCCAGAAGCGGAAACGGCGAAGCGAGCTGGCGGGCAAAATGATGGACGCGGAAATAGGCGCCGTCCGCGCCCAGCTCCTCGGCGGCGACGGCCAGGTCGATCGACTGCAGCAGCGCGTCGGACGCCGAGCGCGTCTGCGATTGCAACGAGGGCGACCAATGGCCGAAGGAAAGAAAGCCGATCTTCTTCATGCGCGTATCCTGTTCTTTGATTGCAGTTGCCTACTTCGTCGCCCACGCGATTGGGTTCAATCGACACTCACACAACGCAGTGTCAATGCCGCCGGCCCTTGACGGTATCGCGACGATACCCATCGGTGCGCAAAGGACCAAGGCCATGGTCCCCGGCGATGCCTTGCGCGACCGCGTCAGCATCTGCCGCGGCGCTTTTGGGGCCAAATGAACCAACCAAAGGCGATGTACCGCAAACTCCATTCGCTTCAGAGCCCGGTTTTGAAATCTTCTCGCTCATTTAATTCTACAAAATCGGTAGGCTTAATCCGGATAGTGCGTTTGCGAGAAGGAGCCTCGGATGTCAAAAAAGCTGGTGGTGGGGTTGTCCGGCAACCTGACCCGTCCGTCCAAGACGAAGGCATTCGTCAGCCACATCGCCGGTGAGGTGGCGAGCCGGGCCGGCTCGGCTTTGAGCGTTTTCGACATCGAGGATCTCGGCCCGTCCTTTGCGCCTGCAAGACAGCTTGGCGATCTCGATCCGGCGGCGCGCGGTATTATCGAGCAGCTGCTCGGCGCCGACGTGCTGGTGGTCGGCTCCCCGACCTTCAAGGGCAGCTACACCGGGCTGTTCAAGCACTTCTTCGACCTGCTCGACCCGTCGTCGCTGCGCGGCAAGCCGATCATCCTGGCGGCAACAGGCGGCGGCGAGCGTCATTCGCTTGTCGTCGAACATCAGTTGCGGCCGTTGTTCGGCTTCTTCGAGGCGCAGACCCTGCCGACCGCGATCTACGCCTCGGACAAGGACTTTGCCGATGGCGTGCTGGTGTCCGAGACAGTCAAGGCGCGAGCCCGGCAGGCGGTCGCCGAGGCATGCCGGGTGGCGGGCGTGCCCTACAGCGTCGTCCTTGCCGCCTGAAACCACGATCCGCGACGCAATATTCCATCCCGCATAGACCAGAAGGACGCCTGCAATGACTCGAGCCAGCAAGTCCGATAGCAGGCCGCGGCAGATCAAGCTCGGCGCTTTCCTGCCCGGCGGCGGGCAGCATATCGCCGCCTGGCGTCATCCCGATGCGCCGGCCGACGGCGCCACCAATTTCGAGTTCCACAAGAAGCTGGCGCTGACCGCCGAGCGCGGCCTGTTCGACGCCTATTTCCTGGCCGACAACCTGACCGTCGGCCACGGCGCCCGCGAGGGCGGCAACGCCAAGATCGCCGGCTTCGAGCCGGTGACGCTGTTTGCGGCGCTGGCGCCGCTGACGACGCATCTCGGCTTCATCGCAACGGCGTCCACCACTTATGAGGAGCCTTACACGCTGGCGCGCAAATTCGCTTCGCTCGACCTGTTGTCGAACGGCCGCGCCGGCTGGAACGTGGTGACCTCGGCCGGCGACGAAACGGCACGCAATTTCAACCGCGACGTCCAGCCCAGCCATGCCGAGCGCTATGCCAGGGCGCATGAGCATGTCGAGACGGTCAAGGCGCTGTGGGACAGCTGGGGGGATGACGCCTTCATCCGCGACAAGCAGTCGGGCCGTTTCTACGACAAGGACAGATTGCACGACATCGACCACAAGGGCGAGCATTTCAGCGTCAAGGGTCCGCTCAACGTGCCGCGCCCGGTGCAAGGACATCCGGTTGTCGTACAAGCGGGGCAGTCGGAAGACGGCCGTGGGCTTGCCGCGCACTCGGCCGAGGTCATCTTCACGGCCCATCAGAAGCTCGAGACGGCGCAGGAATTCTACCGCGACATCAAGGCGCGCGTGGCTGAAGTCGGCCGCGATCCCGACCAGGTGCTGATCATGCCGGGCGTCGCGCCCTTCGTCGGCCGCACCGAGGACGAGGCCCGTGCCAAATACCAACAGCTTAACGACCTTATCCTGCCCGAGGACGGTGTCGCCCTGCTCAACGGGCTGGCCGGCCAGACGCTCGACATCAGGGGCTATCCGCTCGACGGCCCGTTGCCGCCGAGCAAGGAAACCGAAGGCATGAAAAGCCGCCAGGCGCTGATCCGGCAGATTGCCGACGAGCACAATTTCAGCATCCGCCAGCTTTACCAATGGGTAGCGACGGCGCGCGGCCACTACACCATCGTCGGCAGCGTCACGCAGGTCGGCGATCAGCTGGAGGAATGGTTCACCAGCGAGGCGGCCGACGGCTTCAACATCCTGCCGCCCTGGCTGCCCGGCGCGCTCGACGATTTCGTCGACCTGGTCATTCCCGAGCTGCAGCGGCGCGGCCTGTTCCGCACGGCTTACGAAGGCCGCACGCTGCGCGAGAATCTCGGTCTCAGGCGCCCGGAAAATCCATGGACCGTCGCCCGCTCGACCGTCCTTGCCGCCGAATGACCTTGGCATCGAAGGGGTGAAGCAATGACGTTGCAGCACATCGATCGGCAAATCACGGTTCGCCGCAGTGGTGGCGAAACCGGGCTCGGCACCGACTTTCTGCGCCTCGGCGGCCGGGCTGCTGTTCGCTTCCTGAAGCGCTACGGCGTGCTTGCCGGCTTCCTGGCGCTCTGGCAGGTGGCGAGCAGCGTCGGATGGGTCAACGCGGCGGTGCTGCCGCCGATCGACATGATCGTCGAAGCGCTCTGGAAGGGGCTTGCCGGCGGCAGCCTGCTCGGCGACATCGCCATCAGCCTGCAGCGCGCCGGCATCGCCTTTGCCGCAGCCGTGGCCGTCGCCATTCCGCTCGGCCTGTTCATGGGCCAGGTGCGCCCGGTCGAAACCGCGCTCGATCCGATCCTGCAGGTGTTCCGGCAGACCTCTGCACTGGCGCTCTACCCGGTGTTCATCCTGCTCTTGGGACTTGGCGAGACCTCGAAGATCTTCGTCATCTTCTGGGCGACGCTGTTTCCGCTGCTGCTCAATACCACCAGCGGCGTCAAGGAAGTCGATCCCAAGCTGCTTGAAATGGCGCGCGTCTATGGTGCGAGCCGGCTCACCGTGTTTCGCCGCGTCGTACTGCCGGGCGCCGTGCCGTCGATCTTCGTCGGCTTGCGGCTGAGCGCCACCACGGCGCTGCTGCTGCTGATCGCGTCCGAGATGATCGGTGCCAACAAGGGCATCGGCTTCCAGGTGATGAACGCGCAGTACAATTTCCAGATCCCGCTGATGTTTGCGGCAATCGTCATCCTCGCCGGGCTTGGCCTGATCGCCAACCAGGCGTTGGTCACCCTGCAGCGGCGGCTCTGTCGCTGGAGCAATCCTGTCAACTGAGCAGTCCGCCCCTCACCGTTTACCTCACAAGGACCCGATCATGAAAATCACCCGCCGTTCGCTGCTTGCCGGCGCGCCGCTTGCCGCCGGCCTCATCGCCGCCGGCCTGCCGCGCCTGGCCTTTGCGCAAGCCGCAGCCGTCAAGTTCCGCTACCTCGCCAGCCGTGGCAGCATCTCCCCGCACGAGCTGGCCGACGAGCTCGGCTACTTCAAAGGGCTCGGCGTCGAGCTGGAGAATGTCGGCTATTCCTCGGGTGGACCGGAATCGCTGTTTGCGCTGTCTTCCGGCAGCGTCGACATCGGCTCGGCCGCCACCGCAGCGGTGATCAACTCGATCTCCGGCGGCAACGACTTCGTCGCGGCGTATCCGAGCAACGGCATCAACAAGGATGTGAAGAGCGTCTTCTACGTGCTGGAAGACAGCCCGATCAAATCGATCGCCGACATTGCCGGCAAGACCATCTCGGTCAACACGCTCGGCGCTCATCTCGACTATACGGTGCGTGAGGCCCTGCACAGCGTCGGCCTGCCGCCGACCGCCGCCAACCTCATTGTCGTGCCCGGCCCGCAGCTTGAGCAGACGCTGCGCTCGCGCCAGGTCGACATTGCCGGCCTCGGCTACTGGCAGGCGACCTTTGCCGGCGCGCTGGTCGCCAACGGCGGCGTGCGCGGCGTGTTCGACGACACCCAGGTGCTCGGCGAACTCGCCGGCGGCTTCGTCGTACTCAGGCGCGACTTCATTGCCGCCAACCCGGATGCGGCGCGCAACTTCGTCGAACAGTCGGCGCGCGCCTCGGACTGGTCGCGCCAGAACCCGGACGAAGCCCGCAAGGTGCTGGCCACTATCCTCGACAAGCGCGGCGAAAACGGCGATCTCGCCCGCTACTGGACCGGCTTTGGTCTGCGCGAAGGTGCGCAGGCGACCGATCGCGACATCGACTTCTGGGTCGCCGTGCTGGAGCGAGACGGCCGTCTGGCCAAGGGCAAGCTGAAAGCCGCCGACATCCTGTACCGGCCCGGCGAAACCAAGATCAACTGAGCTTTGAAATAGCTGAGAGACAAGATGGCCGGTTCCAACCGTGGCGGAGAGGTCTCGATCCGCGACCTGTCCAAATCCTTCAGCCTCGGCGGGCGCCAGCTTGCCGTGCTGCGGACGCTCAACCTCGACATTCGTTCGGGGGAATGCCTGGTCATCGTCGGCGCCAGCGGCTCCGGCAAGACCACGCTGCTGCGTATTCTGGCCGGGCTGGAGGCGGCCGACAGCGGCGGTGTCGCGATCGACGGCCAGCCGGTGCATGGCGTCGGCGCCGAGCGTGCCGTGATCTTCCAGGAACCGCGGCTGCTGCCGTGGCTGAGCGTGCTCGGCAATGTCGCGTTCGGCCTCGAAGTGCGCGGTGTTCCCAAGAGGCAGGCCGAGGAACGCGCCCGCTTCTACGTCGCCCTGGTCGGCCTTGCCGAATTCGCCGATGCTTTTCCGAGCCAGCTTTCCGGCGGCATGGCGCAGCGCGTCGGCATCGCCCGGGCGCTCACCGTGCAGCCCGAGATCCTCCTGCTCGACGAGCCGCTGGGGGCCCTGGACGCCATGACCAAGATCGGCATGCAGGAGGAACTGGCGCGCATCTGGAGCGAGGAGAACGTCACCATGGTGATGGTCACCCACGATCTGGAGGAGGCGATCTATCTGGCTGACCGGGTGCTGATCCTGCCCAAGGAGAAAGGCGGCGCGGCGCGGTTGATCGACATCGACCTGCCACGCCCGCGCGAGCGCAGCGAGAGCCGCTTCGTGCGCTATCGCGAAGAACTGCTGCGCGAATTCGGCCTGCACTGATCGGGGAAGGGGCCAGCCGTGGCTCCCCCGGAAGATTAGCTCTCGCGATTATTGCTTGGTGAACGTGCCCGTATAGGTTCGGTCGGCAAGCCCATAGGTGACGGCCAGCGTTCCGTCCGCCTGAATGACCGCGCTGACGTCCGCGCCATTGGGAAGGCGCCGCAGTTTCAACGTGTTGCCGAAAATCTTGCCTTCGCCGTCGGCCACGCCCGGTTTGTTGTCGGCGACATCGCCCCAGGCATAGGTGGCGGTGACATTGCCGCCGCGCGTAATCGTCAGCACGGCGAGCTTGCCGTCATACATCCCGTCCAGCTGTCCGCCCCATATGCCGGAAAACGCGACATATTTGGCCGGGACGCCTTCGCCGGGCGGCATAACCCGCACGGATGGATCGAGGACCGCCGCACCATCAGGAGCAGAGATCGCGGCAGGGTCCATGGGCTGAGGTGCGGGCGCTGGCGGCGGCGATGATGGTTCAGGCGCCGACTGGCAGGCGACAAGCATGAATGCCGCGAAACCGAGCGTCGGAAAGAGACTGTTTGGTGGAGCCAATCGGGATCGAACCGACGACCTCTTGAATGCCATTCAAGCGCTCTCCCAACTGAGCTATGGCCCCACTCCGGCAGTCAGCCGTCGCCGTTGCCGGCGAGAGGTCCGGCGCGGGTTTCAGGACCGCGCCGTTTAGTGCAGGCGGCTTCTAACCCCGCCTTCCCTGAAGATCAAGCCTTCGAGGCCCGCTTTTTCATCATAGCCCGTGAACGCCGCTAAATGCATGCGTTCGAAGCGTTCCTAGACTTCGTCGTCGTCGTCGCCGACGCCGATCATGTCGGCGACGTCGTCGTCTTCTTCCTCTTCGTCGGCAAGGAAAGTATCGTCCTCATCGTCGCCTAGATCGACATCGTCCTCGTCGTCGCCCAGGTCGGGAAGCTCGTCGCCGGCCTTGACGTCTTCGTCGGCCTCTTCAAGCGAGACGACTTCAACGCCTTCTTCTTCCTCGGCGTCCACTTCCTTCTCGGCCACTTCCTCTTCCTCTTCGAGGGCGGCGATCTTGCCGTCCTCGAAATAGGAACGCGGATACGTCTTGCCCGTATAGGGCGAGACGATAGGGTCCTTGTTCAGGTCGTAGAATTTTCGGCCCGTTTCAGGGTCGACACGCTTTGTGCCAAGTTCGTTTTTTGCCACGTCAAGCCTCGTCAGTAAAAGAGTGGTCCCCTTAACCACAGTTTACCGCGCTGTCAAAGCGAAAAGCCGGCGTCACAAAACCAAGCACTGAAAGGCCTCGCGCCAAGCGACGACCATGGGGATGACCATTCGTGCCCGCCGTGATACGAGACCGCCGCAACAAATGAAAAGCGCCGGTGCGCCGGCATTCCGTCCAGGGAAATTCCATGTCTCACGCCGCCGCTGCCAAGCCGGCCACCGCCCGCAAATCATCCGCCCTTTCCGGCACCGCTCGCGTGCCGGGCGACAAGTCGATTTCGCACCGTTCCATGATGTTCGGCGGCCTTGCCTCCGGCGAAACCCGCGTCACCGGCCTGCTCGAAGGCGAGGATGTGATGCGCACGGCGGCCGCCATGAAGGCGATGGGCGCGCATATCGAGAAGCGCGGCGCCGAGTGGGTGATCCGCGGCACCGGCAATGGCGCGCTGCTGCAGCCGGAAGGCCCGCTCGATTTCGGCAATGCCGGTACCGGCTCCCGCCTCACAATGGGCCTCGTCGGCACTTACGACATGGAAACGACCTTCATCGGCGACGCATCGCTGTCGGGACGGCCGATGGGCCGCGTGCTCGAACCCTTGCGCCAGATGGGCGTGCAGGTGCTGAAGGCGACGCCGGGCGACCGCATGCCGATCACGCTGCATGGGCCGAAACACGCCGCACCCATTACCTACCGCGTGCCGATGGCCTCGGCGCAGGTGAAGTCGGCCGTGCTGCTGGCAGGCCTCAGCACGCCCGGCATCACCACCGTGATCGAACCGGTGATGACGCGCGATCATACCGAAAAGATGCTTAGGGGATTTGGCGCCAATCTCTCGGTCGAGACCGACGAGCGCGGCGTGCGCCACATCTTCATCGAGGGCCAGGGCAAATTGACGGGGCAGACCATCGCCGTGCCCGGCGACCCCTCCTCGGCCGGCTTCCCGCTGGTCGCGGCACTGATCGTGCCGGGTTCGGACATCGTCATCGAGAACGTGCTGATGAACCCCACCCGCACCGGCCTGCTTCTAACGTTGCAGGAAATGGGCGGCCAGATCGACATCTTGAACCCGCGCAATGCCGGCGGCGAGGATGTTGCCGATCTGCGCGTGCGCTACTCCGAGCTCAAGGGCGTCACCGTGCCGCCCGAGCGGGCGCCGTCTATGATCGACGAATACCCGGTGCTGGCTGTTGCCGCGAGCTTCGCCGAGGGCGAGACGTTGATGCAGGGGCTGGAAGAGCTGCGGGTGAAGGAATCCGACCGACTGGCAGCGGTTGCCAATGGGCTGAAGCTCAACGGCGTCGACTGCACCGAAGGCGAAGCTTCGCTCGCGGTGCGCGGAAAGCCCGGCGGCAAGGGGCTGGGCGGCCATCCCAATGGCCAGGACACGACGGTGCAGACGCATCTCGACCATCGTATCGCCATGAGCTTCCTGGTGATGGGGCTGGCAACGGAAAAGCCGGTAACCATCGACGACGCCGCAATGATCGCGACGAGCTTCCCGGAGTTCATGGGGCTGATGACGGGGCTGGGCGCGGAGATTGGGTGATTTTCCCTGTCTCAATGTGCAGTATTCGTGCTTGAGAGTGCAATGTCGGAATCGCGGCAATGATGGGCAGGCAGGTCAATTTCTGGTTATCAGACAAAGATCAAACTGAGCTTCAGTCCATCGTGCTTTCAAAGGGGGTATTCGCGGTGATCAACAGCCAGTCGAAGACCCCCGCACCCTCGCTGAAAGAAAAATTTGAACGAGTGCACCCGGGCCGTAAGGTCGAGGGCTTTCATCTCGTTCCCAAGGCACTGAGGGAGGAAATTGTTTGGAAGCACAATCCATACAACGATACGTATGATCCCGATCTCAGCCGCTCATCTGTGATACAGTACAACCCATCCCGGACCGAAGGCAGTTCAATTTTTCAGGGCCGATTTTATTTCCAAGCGCGCGACTTCGACGATCTTGGGCAGTTGATAGAGAAGCATGCGGCATTCATCAAGATTGGCGACGCGCTGCTACGCCTGGTGCGGAAAAATCTAAATCATCTGCACAGTGGTTTTTACGCTGGAAATGAAGCTCTGAAGCTGAAAGATGCGGGTTTCCAGTTTCGATCCTGATAGCAGCAAATCTTCGAGGTCGCGAATTGCCGTTCACCATCGCCATCGACGGCCCGGCCGGCGCCGGCAAGGGCACGCTGGCCCGGCGGCTCGCCGACCACTACCGCCTCAACCTGCTCGACACCGGCCTCACTTACCGCGCCGTTGCCTATGCGCTGCTTCAGTATGCGCTGCCGCTCGACAATGTCTCGGCGGCCGAAACCGCCGCGCGCCAGGTCGACCTGGCACAGCTCGACCGGGCGGTGCTGTCGGCGCATGCGGTTGGCGAGGCGGCCTCGAAGGTCGCGATTTACCCTACCGTCCGGCGCATCCTGGTCGAAAAGCAGCGCGATTTCGCCAGGACACCGCCAGGCGCGGTGCTCGACGGGCGCGACATCGGCACGGTCGTGTGCCCTGACGCCGACATAAAGCTCTATGTGACGGCGAGCGCCGAAGTGCGGGCGCAGCGCCGGCTGGCCGAGATCGAGAGCATCGGCGGCACCGCCGATTTCGCCGAAATCCTTGCCGATATTGTGCGCCGCGACGAGCGCGACATGGGCCGCGCCGACTCGCCGCTGAAGCCGGCGGCGGACGCGCACTTGCTTGATACCTCCGAAATGGCTATAGAGGCCGCGTTTCTAGCGGCCAAAGCGATCATCGACGACGCCCTGGCCAAGAGAGACAAAGCCTGATCCAGGGTTTTCCCGCTCCACCGATTGCCGGAAGCGAAGAAAATACCCATATCGGGCACGAACCAGCCTGCCAGCATTCTTCATGCGCCGGAATTGCCGCTTAGGCGGCCCAGGGCTTTTGTAGCCCGGAACGCCGGCAGGCCAACGCAACGCTAACCCACGGCGCCCGTCCCGCAAGAGATGCGGGGCACTCCAGGAGAAAATATGTCAGCTGCAAATCCCACTCGCGACGATTTCGCGAGCCTGCTCGAAGAATCATTTACCGCCGGCCACTCCGGCGAAGGTCAGGTCGTCAAGGGCACGATCCTGGCGATCGAAAAAGACATGGCCATCATCGATGTCGGCCTCAAGGTCGAAGGCCGCGTGCCGCTGAAGGAATTCGGCGTCAAGGGCAAGGACTCGACGCTCAAGGTCGGCGACACGGTCGAGGTCATGGTCGAGCGCATCGAAAACGCGCTGGGCGAAGCCGTCCTGTCGCGCGACAAGGCCCGCCGCGAAGAGAGCTGGGTCAAGCTCGAAGAGAAGTTCACCAAGGGTGAGCGCGTCGAAGGCGTCATCTTCAACCAGGTCAAGGGCGGCTTCACCGTCGACCTCGACGGCGCCGTGGCCTTCCTGCCGCGCAGCCAGGTCGATATCCGCCCGATCCGCGATGTCTCTCCGCTGATGCACAACCCGCAGCCCTTCGAGATCCTCAAGATGGATCGCCGCCGCGGCAACATCGTGGTGTCGCGCCGCACCGTGCTCGAGGAAAGCCGCGCCGAACAGCGTTCGGAAATCGTGCAGAACCTCGAAGAAGGCCAGGTTGTCGAAGGCGTCGTCAAGAACATCACCGATTACGGTGCGTTCGTCGACCTCGGCGGCATCGATGGCCTGCTGCATGTCACCGACATGGCATGGCGCCGCGTCAACCACCCGACCGAGATCCTCAACATCGGTCAGACGGTCAAGGTGCAGATCATCCGCATCAACCAGGAAACCCACCGCATCTCGCTCGGCATGAAGCAGCTCGAGAGCGATCCGTGGTCCGAGATCGGCACCAAGTTCCCGATCGGCAAGAAGATCAAGGGTACCGTCACCAACATCACCGACTACGGCGCGTTCGTCGAGCTGGAGCCGGGCATCGAAGGCCTCATCCACGTTTCGGAAATGTCGTGGACCAAGAAGAACGTGCACCCCGGCAAGATCCTGTCGACGACACAGGAAGTCGACGTTGTCGTGCTCGAGGTCGATCCGGCCAAGCGCCGCATCTCGCTCGGCCTCAAGCAGACGCTGGAAAACCCGTGGCAGGCTTTTGCCGCGAGCCATCCGGTCGGCAGCCAGGTCGAGGGCGAGGTCAAGAACAAGACCGAGTTCGGCCTGTTCATCGGCCTCGAAGGCGACGTGGACGGCATGGTGCACCTTTCCGACCTCGACTGGACCCGTCCGGGCGAGCAGGTCATCGAAGAGTACAATCGCGGCGACATGGTCAAGGCGCAGGTGCTCGACGTCGACATCGACAAGGAGCGCATCTCGCTCGGCATCAAGCAGCTGGCCAAGGATACGGTCGGCGAAGCCGCGACTTCAGGCGAACTGCGCAAGAACGCTGTCGTCACCTGCGAAGTCACCGGCATCAAGGATGGCGGTCTGGAAGTGCGGCTGGTCGACAGCGGCATCGAGACCTTCATCAAGCGCAACGACCTCAGCCGTGACCGTGACGAGCAGCGCCCCGAGCGCTTCTCGGTCGGCCAGAAGCTGGACGCCCGCGTCATCGCCTTCGACAAGAAGACCCGCAAGCTGCAGGTCTCGATCAAGGCGCTGGAAATCGCCGAAGAGAAGGAAGCCGTCGCACAGTACGGCTCGACCGACTCCGGCGCTTCGCTGGGCGACATCCTTGGCGCCGCGCTGAAGAAGCAGGGCAGCTAAGCCGCTTCGCGCGCAGCGCGTAAGTCGCTTCGCGCAAGCGTAAACCTCGGCTGCGCCTCACGCGCGGCTTGAACAAGAAGACCCGCGGGCCGCAAGGCTCGCGGGTTTTTTCATGCTCGGCGACGCGGTTGGCACAAGACAAAGACGGCGGAACCCTTCAATTCCGCATGCGCGGCTGTAGGCTCGGCTGTCGTTGCAGACGTAAACACGGAAGTCCGGCCCTTCGGGCAACAGGGAAGCATGCGCGATGAAGGTCGTCGAACTCTATCGCTATCCGGTCAAGAGCCTGCGCGGCCATGCCGTGCCGAGCGCCGACATCGAGACAATGGGCATGGAAGGCGACCGCCGTTGGATGGTGATCGACAAGGATGGGCAGTTCCTCACCATTCGCCAGATACCTGATATGACGACGATCGACGTCGAGCATCGCGGAACGGGCATCCTGTTGAAACATGACAGGCATGGCTCGCACTTCGTCGAGGCACCGGCTCCCGGCACCGCGCTCCGGCAAGTCAAGATCTGGAAGGATATGGTTGCCGCGCGGCCGGGCGATCCGGCCGCCGGCGCCTATCTCTCGGCTATTCTTGGCCGGCCCGTCGATCTCGTCTATTTCGACGATCCGCGAAACCGGCCGGTCGATGCGGAATTCGGCCAGCCTGGCGATTACGTCGGCTTTGCCGACGGTTTTCCGCTGCTGATCGCCACGACGGGCTCGCTGAACCATCTGAACAGCCATCTTGGCAGGCGCATCGAGATGGCGCGGTTCCGGCCAAACATCGTCGTCGACGCAGACGGCGCATGGCTCGAAGACAGCTGGAAGACGATCCGCATCGGCGCTGTCGAGTTGCGCATCGCAAAGCCCTGCTCGCGCTGCGTCATCACCACCCGAGATCCGTTGAGCGGCGAGCAGCCGGACCCGCGCGAGCCGTTGCAGACGCTTGGCAAACTCCACCGCTCCGCCAAGGGCGGCATCATCTTCGGCCAGAATGCCATTCCCAACAACGCCGGCACGATCGCCATCGGCGACGCAGTCGAGGTCGTGGAAGCGGGGGTCTCGAACCTGACGTAGTCGCAGCCCTTCTAATGCCGTGGAGGCGTCGGCGGGTCGCCATGATTGAATGGCCAACCTCCGCTGTAGATCAGGCGAGGTCGGCAAAGGCCGCCATCGGAAGCCAAACCAAATGAGCCGCTCTGCGCGGCGGAACTTCAGGCGCGGCCGTAGAGCGGCGCCAGCGTTCCGCTCATTGCCAGATTGGCCGGTGATGCCAGATAGGCGATTGCCTCGGCGGCGGCTTCGAGGCTGACCCATCTGCCGAAATCGGCGTCCGGCATGTCGGCGCGGTTGGCTGGCGTATCGAGCGTCGAGGGCGCCACCGCGTTGACCAGTATGCCTTTGTGCTTCAGCTCTTCCGCCATCGCCACGGTCATCGCCGCCACCGCCGCTTTGCTGGCGGTATAGGCGACCATGCCGGCGCCTCGGCGCGGGTCGAGCCCAGCACGCGCCGTGACATTGACGATGCGGCCTGCAGTGGCCGAGCCAAGCATGGAGCGCACCGCCGCGCGGCAGCACAGAAAGGCGGTGCGGGCGTTGGTGTCCATCATTTCGGCAAAGGATGCGGATTCGATTTTCTCGACGGGGGCCATGGCAAAGCCGCCGGCCAGATGGATGGAGGCCCACAATTCGGGAACGCTGTCATAGAAGGCATCGACCTTGGCAGGATCGGCGAGATCGACATTATGCGCCAGCCGGACGCGATCATGGGCCGCGAAGGGGAAATGCGTGGGGGCCGACGCGTGGGCATTGGGCACATGGCAGATCGCGCCGTCCGCCAGCAATTTGCCGACGACCGCGGCACCCAGCGCCCCGGTGCCACCGGTCACCACGATATGCTTGCCCTGAACTGTTTCCGTCATCCTGGACGCTCCTGTCGTTTCTTATGATTATGTCGCTTGTCGTGCCGCGCCGACGCAGAGCGTCGCGCCTTTTGCACGATCACTCAACCGACATCTCGACATGGCAGTTGTTGCGTCTTTGCATCGCTCGAAGTCGCCGACCGCCCCCTTCTGACCCGCGCATTGACGTAAAGCGCGCGGTCAAGCGTCAGTCGATGGTGATTTCGACGACGTGAGGCATGCCCGTTGCGCGTGCGCGTTTGAGCGCATCGGCGAGACCGGCAGTACCGGCAAGCCGTTCGGCTGATATGCCGTAGGCCTCGGCCAGCTTGCAGAAATCCGGCGGCGCCGGCGACACGCCGACCGGCTCGACGCCGACATCGAGCATCGACGTTTCGATCTCGCGATAGCCTCTGTTGTTCCAGACGACGAAGATGACCGGTGCGGGTGCATCGAGCGCCGCGCCCAGCTCCGGCAAGGTGAACTGGAAGCCGCCGTCGCCGGTGAGGCAGACCACCGGCACGCCGGGCATGGCAAGGGCTGCGCCGATCGCCGCCGGTGGTCCGTAGCCGAGCGCGCCGAAACCGGTGGCGGCATTGAACCAGCCGCCTGGCCGGTCATGGTCGTAGTAAAGGTTGGCGGCGTAGATCGGCTGGGTGGAATCGCCGACGATGATGGCGCCCGGCAGCGCGTCGCGAATGGTTTCCACCGCACGCACCTGCGCGGCATAGGCCGGGCTGAGCTCGGCAAAGGCCGCCTTTCTCGACGCGGCTGCGCGGCTCTCGCCGTCCTTCGCCGCGGCATGATCAGGGTGGAGCGCGCCAAGCAGTGCGCCAAGCGCCTCCGCGCAATCGGCCTGGATGCCGACGCTCACCGGGCGGCGGGCGAGCTGGTCGGCGCCGATATCGATGCGGATCAGATTGGCGGGCAGCACGAAGCCGCCATCGCTGTAACCGTCATAGTCGGTCGGGCCGAATTCGGTGCCGGCGGCGATGACCAGATCGGCGTCTGCCATCAGCGCACGCACCGCCTTCAGGCTGGGGCTGGCCGGCACGCAAAGCGGATGTGCATGCAGCAGACCGCGCGCATTGGCGGTCTGGGCGACAGGCGCGCCGAGCCGCTCGGCCAAAAGCTGCAATGGCTGTTCGGCGCGCTTGGCGCCGCCACCGGCAAGGATCAGCGGCCGGCGCGCGGCTGCGATCAGCCTGGCTGCCTCGGCAATGGCCGCGCCATCCGGCGCCCGCGGCGCTGCATTGGTGAGCGAAGCAGCGATGCCGTCGGCCGGTTTGACCATGACGTCGGTCGGGATCTCGATATGGACGGGGCCCGGCCGCGACGACGAAAACAGCGCGAAGGCCCGCGCCAAAGCGCCAGGCAATTCGCTGGCCTCGGTGACACGCTGCGAAAACAGCGCCACCTTCTCCATCATGCCGCGCTGGTCCGGCAGTTCGTGCAGGAAGCCCAGCCCCTTTCCCAGCGTCGGCATCGCGTTGACGCCCGAAATCACCAGCATCGGCACCGAATCGGCGCGCGCCTGGCCCATTGCGGTGATGGTGTTGGTCAGCCCCGGTCCGGTGATGACAAAGGCAACGCCCGGCCGGCCGCTGGCACGGGCATAGCCGTCGGCCATGAAGCCGGCGCCCTGTTCGTGACGCGGCGTGACATGGCGTATCTTTGAACGCGCCAGCCCGCGGTAAAGCTCGACAGTGTGGACGCCAGGAATGCCGAAAACGGTGTCGACGCCATGCGCTTCGAGCAGCGTGATCAGCGCTTCGCCGATGGTGGTCATGGCTTCTCTCCCTTTTGCGGCGCGAGGCCGAGCTCGGCCTCTATGGCTTTGACGCCGATCGCCGCCAATTCGCCAGGCGAGAACATCTCTGCGGCCAGACAGCCTTCGATCCAGAGCCCGTCGATGATCGCGTTGATGGCAATGGCATGGCGGCGCAGCTCATTTGCGTTTGGCCTGCGCTGCTCGGCGCCGAGCACTTCGGCAACGACTGCTTCCACCTCGTTGCGAAAGCCAAGATAGCCTTCGCGGTGGGCGCGAGCCAGGCTCGGATCCGCGCCGGCGCGGCCGATGAAGGTTGCCCACAGCGAAAACACGCGTGCATCGATGATCGGGGCGTTGAGGTTGGCGGTAACGAAGGCCGCAAGGCGCTGGCGCGGCGCGGCGTCTTCCATGAGCAATGCTGCCTTCGCCTGCTCGGTCATACGGCCCATCAGCGCCGCGTACGCTTCCTGCAGCAAGTCTTCCTTGCCGGGGAAATAGTGCCGGATCAGCCCCGCGGTGACGCCGGCGCGCAGTGCGATGGTGCGCAGGCTGGCGCCCTCCAGCCCATGTTCGGCCACGCTGTCCAGGGTCGCGTCGATCAAATCCTGCCGCCGCCGCTCCTCGCCCTCGCGGCGGAACTTGCGGCGCTCATTCATTGCCGCAGGATGGGCCGCGTCAGGCATGTCGGCCCACCTTCGCAGGCGATGCAGAGGGCATCCGCCTCGAAGATTTGAACCGTGCAGCCGGCGGCTTCCATCGCGGCCCTGGTCTTGGGAAAGCCGGCGACGGCAATGACCTTGTGCGGGCTGGTCGGCAGCACGTTCAGGCTGAGGCCGTTGGACGCGGCAAACTCTTCGGCGTCGCCTTCCACCAGCCGGATGCCGCGCGCCTTCAGCAACTGATAGAACGGCGCCGGCAAAAGCGGTGAATAGACCAGGGCCAGGTCGTCGGCCAGCGGGCTGATCACCGACATCAGATGCAGGCACGCCTCCTCGCCCTGCCACAGCGGCAGATCGAAGCCGTAGACGGAAATGCCGAGCGGCGTCAGCAGGTTGGAAACCTGCTGTATGCCTTCCTGGTTGGAGCGCACCCCGCGCCCGATCACCAGCGTGCTGGCATCCAGCCATACGCAATCGCCGCCTTCGACCTGGCCGGGAGCCTGGACGCGGCCGAGGATGGGAATACCCAGGCGTGTGTAGGTTTCCTCATGCAGTGATGGCTCCCGGGCGCGCAATGGCTTGCCCATGGACAGGATCAGCGCGCCGCGGTCGGTCATCAGCGACGGGTCGTGGGTGAATACGGAATCCGACAGCCCGTCGGCCTTGTCATCGATCCATTCGATTTCGGCGCCGGACGCCGTCACCAGCTCAGCGAGAGCCGCGTGCTGCGCCGCCGCTTTCGCCGGGTCGAAACCCGGGCCATAGTGCCAGGTAGCCCGGTCGGCACCGCGCATGGCATTGGCCGCCGACCGCATCAGCACGCGCCGCAACGGCGCCGCCATGGATTGTGATCCGAAAGCGCTCATCAGTGCCCTTTTCAATGCCGTGTTCAAGGTGAAAAAAATGGAAAAATTTTCATCGGAGGCTATTTATACACTTGCACAATAAGGCCGCAAGTGCCGTAATGAGCGGGATTGACGGGCTCGCGCTGTTGGGTCCATGCTGAAGTCTGGAGTGGGCATTACAGCGTATGTTGATTAGCCGGATAGACGTTCGACGATCTGCCGTGGACCCTGTGGCAGAGGTTCCCCGGTGAGCGCGGCGGGAACCGCCGCAGTCCAATCCGGCAAGGCGCAGGACGGCGCCGCCGAAGCCATCCATGTCGAGAACCTGCACAAGAAATTCGGCCATCTGCATGTGCTGAAAGGCGTTTCGCTGTCGGCGCGCGACGGCGAGGTGATCGCCATTATCGGCGGCTCGGGTTCCGGCAAGTCGACGCTGCTGCGCTGCATCAACTGCCTGGAAAACCCGACCAGCGGCATCATCCGCGTCAATGGCGAGGAGATCAAACTCAAGGCCGACAGCCACGGCCACACCGTGCCCGCCGACCGCCGGCAGATCGAACGCATCCGCGCCAAGCTCGGCATGGTGTTCCAGAACTTCAACCTGTGGAGCCACATGACGCTGATCGAGAACGTCATCGAGGTTCCGGTGCATGTTCTGGGCGTCAGGCGCGACGTGGCGATCAGGGAAGCCGAAAAGCTTTTGGCGCGCGTCGGCCTGGCCGAAAAGCGCGACGTCTATCCGGCCTATCTCTCGGGCGGCCAGCAGCAGCGCGCGGCGATCGCCCGCGCCCTGGCCATCAACCCGCGCGTCATGCTGTTCGACGAGCCGACCTCGGCGCTCGACCCGGAGCTGGTCGGCGAGGTGCTGAAGGTGATCGGCGACCTGGCGCGCGAGGGCCGCACCATGGTGCTGGTCACGCATGAAATGAAATTCGCCCGCGAGGTCGCGACCCATGTCGTCTACCTCTGCAACGGGCTGGTCGAGGAAGAGGGGCCGCCGGAGCAGATATTCGGCGCACCGAAATCCGAAAGGCTGAAGCAGTTCATCCGCAACATCGGCTAGGACAAGCCGGGACGGAAGAAAACCGGGAACCAACAACAAACTGGGAGTCGTGACATGAAGACTGTTCTGAAAACATTCGCCGCAGCGCTGCTGCTCGGCGTTGCCGCCATGGGCGTGGCCAAGGCCGATCCGGTCAAGATCGGTGTCGCCGCCGAGCCCTATCCGCCCTTCACCTCGCCGGACGCTTCCGGCAAATGGGTTGGCTGGGAAATCGAGTTCATCGACGCCGTCTGCGCCGAGGAGAAGCTCGACTGCGTCATCACGCCTGTCGCCTGGGACGGCATCATCCCGGCGCTGACGACCAAGAAGATCGACGTCATCGCCAGTTCGATGTCGATCACCGCCGAACGCGAGAAGACCATCGACTTCTCGGATAAGTACTACAACACGCCGACCGCCATCATCGGGCCGAAGGACCAGAAATTCGGCGCCACGCCGGACGATCTCAAGGGCAAAGTGCTCGGGGTGCAGGTGTCGACCACCCATTCGGCCTATGCCAAGAAGCATTTCGGCCCCACGGCCGCCGAGATCAAGGAATACCAGACGCAGGACGAAGCCAACAACGATCTGGCCGCAGGCCGCCTCGACGCCGTCCAGGCGGATTCGATCGCGCTCGACGCATTCCTGAAGTCGGACCAGGGCAAGGCCTGCTGCGATCTGAAGGGCATGGTGGCTCCGGACGATGAAGTGCTCGGACCGGGCGTGGGCGCCGGCGTGCGCAAGGAAGACACCGACCTTAAGGCCAAGATCAACGCCGGCATCAAGGCGATCCGCTCGAACGGCAAATATGACGAGATATCGAAGAAATACTTCGATTTCGACATTTACGGTGGTGGCGGCGCGCAGTCGAACTGACGATCCTCGCATGAGCTGAGGGGCATGGCGCCAACGCCATGCCCCTCCTGCCCGACCTTTCCCAGACATGCTTGCCGCCGGCGCTGCCGACGGCGGTGGTTGGACCCAGCAATCCGGGGGCGACGCTGATCGACGCACTTCTTTCGGCCTCGGCGGCCGGCATCATAGAACTTCTCTCGCCCAATCCGCCGGGCTGGGGCGGCACGCTGTTGCTTGGGCTGCTCCATTCGATCGAGATCGCGCTCGGCGCCACGGTCCTCGGTCTTCTGATCGGCACCGGTGGCGCCTTTGGCAAGCTCTATGGCGGTCCTGTCGTGCGCGACCTGCTGGCGGTTTACACCACCATCGTGCGCGCCGTGCCCGAACTGGTGCTGATCCTGCTGCTCTATTATGCCGGAACAGACCTGATCAACCAGGCGCTGACCGCTATGGGCTACCAGCGCGTCGACATCAGCGGCCTTGCCGCGGGCATCGCCGTGCTCGGCTTTGTCCAGGGCGCCTATTCGACCGAAGTGATCCGCGGCGCCATCCTGGCCATACCGCAGGGCCAGATCGAAGCCGCCCGCGCCTATGGCATGTCACCCGGGCTCATGCTGCGGCGCATCACCTTGCCGGCAATGCTGCCCTTCGCCATACCCGGGCTCGCCAATCTGTGGCTGATCGCCACCAAGGATACGGCCCTTCTGGCGGTCGTCGGCTTTTACGAACTGGCGCTGGCGACGCGGCAGGCGGCGGGCGTCACCAAAGCCTATTTCACCTTCTTTTTCGCCGCGGGCGTGCTCTATCTCATCTTGTCGCTGGTCTCCAACCTGCTCATCGGCCGCCTCGAGGCCTGGTCGCGGCGCGGTATGCCGTCGCTCAAGGATGCGCGCTGATGGCCGGAGAAGCGACCATCATCAACGCTGCCGCGCGCACGTCGCTGTGGCTGCAGCCGCATCGCATCGTGCTGATCCTGGTCGCGATCGCGCTGGTTTTCGGCGCAGCCTTCTTCATGCGCTGGGATTGGCTGCCGCAATATTATGAAATGGGGCTTCTCGGCATCTGGCGGTCGCTGTGGATCCTGGCCGTCACCTGCTTTCTCGGCTTCCTGCTCGCCGTGCCGCTCGGGCTCGCGCAGGCCGCCGGCCCGTTCTGGTTTTCCGCGCCCGCCAGGACATTCTGCACCGTCATCAGGGGCACGCCGCTGCTGATCCAGCTATGGCTGCTCTATTACGGGCTGGGCTCGCTGTTTCCGCAATTTCCCTGGATCCGCGAATCCTGGATGTGGCCGTATCTGAGGCAAGCCTGGCCTTATGGCGTGCTGGCACTGACCTTGTCCTTCGCCGGCTATGAGGGCGAAGTAATGCGCGGCGCCTTTGCCGGCGTGCCGAAGGGGCAGTTAGAGGCGGCCCGCGCTTTCGGCATGAGCCGCTGGAAGATTTTCCGCCGCATCTGGCTGCCGCAGGCCATCTACCGGGCGCTGCCGACGCTGACCGGCGAAACCGTGCTGCAGCTGAAGTCGACGCCGCTGGTGGCGACGATCAGCGTCATCGACATCTTCGCAGTCTCGTCCAAGGTCCGGCAGGACACCTACCTCACCTACGAACCCTTGCTGCTTTTGGCGCTGATCTACATGATCATCACCGGCATACTGGTGTTTGCATTCAGCAAGATCGAAGCGCGCATACCGAACAAGGTGGGCTAGGTGTTTAGTCCCAAGGTTTGATGGGTTGGATCGAGCCTGAATCGTTCGGGCTCTTTTGTCCAGATTTTGCAGATGTATTCAAAGGGCGTGAGGCCCTTGAGGGTCTTCAGTCGACGGCCGAAATTATAGGCTAAGACGAAATCGGCGAGATGCTGGCGCAGTTGGTCATGGCTCTCGTAGTAGAAGCGTTTGACGGTCGCATCCTTGATCGTGCGGTTCATGCGTTCGACCTGGCCGTTGGTCCATGGGTGCCTTGGCTTTGTCGTTCGGTGGTCGATATCGGCCTTGGCGCAAGTATGTTCGAAGGCGTGCGCCCATATGATTTCTCCCGCCGCCATGGCTTCCTTGATCAGCGGAACGGCCGAGCCGCCGGCACCTGGGGTCGTGAACTGAATGCCGTTGTCGGTAAGCACTGTGTGGATCTTGTAAGGGACAGCATCAAGAAGATGGCGCAGGAAATCG